>CALFIA010000178.1 GCA_937876275.1 uncultured Actinomycetes bacterium
GTGAGCGCTCTGCCACGGGCGAGCGCGTGCACAACCCCTACACGAAGCTCTTCGAGGAGCGCATCATCTTCCTCGGCGTGCAGATCGACGACGCATCAGCTGACGACGTCATGGCACAGCTGCTGTGCCTGGAGTCGATGGATCCTGATCGCGATATCCAGATCTACATCAACTCGCCCGGTGGCTCGTACACCGCGATGACCGCGATCTACGACACCATGCAGTTCGTCAAGCCGCAGGTGCAGACCGTGTGCCTGGGCCAAGCTGCCTCGGCTGCGTCGGTGCTACTCGCTGCCGGCACTCCCGGCAAGCGCTTTGCGCTTCCGCATGCGCGCGTTCTCATCCACCAGCCGTACACCGAAGGTGGCGGTCAGGGCTCTGACATCGAGATCCAGGCCAACGAGATCATCCGCATGCGTACTGAGATGGAGGGCATCATCGCCCACCACACCGGTCGCTCGGCTGAGCAGGTGGCCAAGGACATCGAGCGCGACAAGATCCTCACGGCCGAGCAGGCCAAGGAGTACGGCATCATCGATGCGGTTATCTCCTCGCGCAAGGCCTGATCGTGTAGCTGACTCGGCCCGCATAGTGCGGGTCGAGTCGACTCTTCCCGCGTGGAAGATCACGCTCGATTCGTACGCGGTGCCTGTTGCCTGGCGAAGTGCGTCGCAGATCGTGCTGACCTTCGCTCTATTCGTTGTCGGTTTCGCACTGATGCTTCAGACACTTGATGTGGGCTACTGGCTGGTTCTGCTCCTAGCAGTGCCGACTGCCGCAATGCAGGTACGACTTTTCACCTTGTTCCATGAGGCCACGCACTACTCGCTCTTTGCGAGTAGACGTGCAAATCACGTTGCTGGCGTGATCCTGGGAATTCCCTGCTTCACTCCGTACTTCCAGTGGGGTCGCAGGCATGCACTCCATCATGCGACGTCAGGGGATCTAGAGCGACGGGGATGGTGGGAGATCCCGACTCTCACCACGGCCGAGTATGCCCAGTCATCGAGACGAGACAGGCTGATCTATCGGCTAACTCGGAGCCCGCTCCTGCTGTTCACGGTCATCCCGTTCGTGTTCTTCGCGATCGCGCAGCGGTTCGGAGCGCCTGGAGCCCGTCGCCGGGAACGCATTGGCGTCTGGGCTACCGACGCGGCACTCGCCGGGCTCGTCGTAGGTGCTATGTCGCTTCTCGGCGTCGGCACATTCCTTGCCGTGTGGCTGCCGGTTGCCCTACTCGCTGCCATCGGCGGCTTCTGGCTTTTCTACGTCCAGCATCAATTCGAGGATGCCTACTGGGTTGCCCACGACCAGTGGACGTTCACGGATGCAGCCATGCGCGGGTCGAGTTTCCTGCGCCTTCCTGCCGTCTTGGAGTGGATCACCCTGAGCATCGGCTACCACCACATTCATCATCTGAACCCTCGGATTCCGAATTACCGGCTTGCTCCTGCCCATCGCGAGAATCCTGAATTTCACGATGTCGTCACCTTGAGCCTGGGGGAGTCGCTGGCCACGATCCGGGCGAACCTGTGGAATGGGGCACGCATGATCGATTTCCGTCGCGCCGATGCCCGAATCGTCCCGTGATACGGGAGCGTGTCGGGGTGGCCATACCGCGCGTTCGACAGTCCCTCAGGGTACGGTCTAAGCAGCCCAGATCCCCTCTGGGTTATCGGGGCGTCCTTGGGCGCGAAAGGAGCACCTGTGGCACGCATCGGTGAGAGCGGTGATCTGCTGAAGTGCTCGTTCTGCGGAAAGAGCCAGAAGCAGGTCAAGAAGCTCATCGCCGGCCCCGGCGTCTACATCTGCGACGAGTGCATTGACCTCTGCAACGAGATCATCGAGGAAGAACTCAGCGAGGCCTCTGACGTTCAGTGGGGCGATCTGCCCAAGCCGCGCGAGATCTTCGAGTTCCTCGATCAATACGTCATCGGCCAGAACGTCGCGAAGAAGGCGATGTCGGTTGCCGTCTACAACCACTACAAGCGAGTCCAGGCCGGCGAGAGCGATCGCCCCAAGGACGACAACATCGAGCTCGCCAAGTCGAACATCCTGCTGCTCGGCCCGACCGGCTCCGGTAAGACCCTGCTTGCCCAGACTCTCGCGCGCATGCTCAACGTGCCGTTCGCGATCGCTGACGCCACGGCGCTGACCGAAGCCGGCTATGTCGGCGAGGATGTCGAGAACATCCTGCTCAAGCTCATTCAGGCCGCTGACTATGACGTCAAGAAGGCCGAGAAGGGCATCATCTACATCGATGAGATCGACAAGGTTGCGCGCAAGAGCGAGAACCCGTCCATCACGCGTGACGTCTCCGGCGAGGGTGTCCAGCAGGCGCTGCTGAAGATTCTCGAAGGCACCACTGCCTCAGTTCCGCCGCAGGGCGGCCGCAAGCATCCGCATCAGGAGTTCATCCAGATCGACACCACCAATGTGCTGTTCATCGTTGGCGGTGCCTTTGCCGGCCTCGACTCGATCATTGAGCAACGTCTCGGCAAGAAGGCCCTTGGCTTCACCTTCGATCTCATCGACGGTGAGCGCGAGGAAGACGAGCGCGACATGACCGATGTCTTCCAGTACGCGATGCCCGAGGATCTCCTGAAGTTCGGCATGATCCCGGAGTTCATCGGCCGCCTGCCCGTCTTTACCGCCGTGGCCAAGCTTGATCGCGAGGCACTGGTCTCCGTGCTTACCGAGCCGAAGAACGCGCTGGTCAAGCAGTACCAGCGACTGTTCGAGCTCGATGGCGTTGAGCTCGAGTTCACCGAGGATTCCCTCGACGAGATTGCCGACCTCGCCCTGCTGCGCGGTACGGGTGCACGTGGCCTGCGTGCGATCCTCGAGGAGACTCTGCTGAACGTGATGTACGACGTTCCAAGTCGCGAGGATGTCGCCAAGGTCGTCATCAACGCCGATGTCGTCAAGCACAACGTGAATCCGACCCTGATCGCTCGCGAGGCTCCGCGCCGGGTGATGGGCGAAAAGACCGCCTGATCTAGGAGGCTCGTCCTACACTTCGGTTACCTCGAAGATGTGGAGTCGGGATGCGCAAGTGGATTCTCATTGCGGTAGCGGTGGTAGTGATCGCCGTTGCGACACTGGCCGTTCTGGCCAATACGGTGCTCAAGGAGTCCGATAGCGGAGGCTCCGGTAGCGAGGATCCCTACGCTGCCGCGGGCAGGTTCGGTTCCCATTGCACTGACGAACCCGTCGATTTCACGACCTGGCCTTGGCCTGTCGACTCCATGACCAACCTCGTGCCGATGGGCTCAGTCTCCTCGGAGCACATTGATCCCACGGATCATCTTTACGTGACAACAGGCAGCGATTACGCCGCTGCTGACGTGCCCCTTTCCTCTCCTGCGGCGGGTCGGATTGTCGAGGCATACTCCCTAAAGGGCATCGCCAACACCAATACCGAGTCTTCCCAGGTAGCTATGGATGTCGGGCTTCAGATTCAGTTTGGCTGCCGCTACTACGCCCGCCTTGCACACCTTCACTCGCTCTCGCCTGAGGTCGCCGCGGGCATTGGTGATCTTCCGAACGGACAGAGCAAGCAAGTGGACATTCCCGTGACCGCAGGTCAGCTCCTCGGAAACGTCGGCATGTCCTCGGATTTAGCAATCCTTGACTTGCAGTCCGAACCGAAGTCATTCGTCAACGCACAGGATTATGCGGCTGAGCCCTGGAAGCAGTACACGGTCGACCCGATTCCGCTGTTCCCGACCTCCGTGCAGTCAGCGTTGGCGAAGAAGAACTTGCGCACCGAGAGCCCCGCGGGTGGGAAATTTGACTTCGACGTACCGGGTACGGCCCAAGGTGTGTGGTTCCCGATGGATGCGGTGGGCATCCCGACCGGCGGTGGCGAGCCCTATTGGAAGCGCATGCTCTCGTTGGCGCCGTACTGGCTCGATTCGTCCGTATCCATGGTGACGAGCGGTGACGTGGGCGGGGAGTGGGGCTTCTTCTTCGTGCAGGACTCGACCGCGTTCACATCCATCAAAGCAGGAGCGCCGGTACGTGTGATTCCCCTCGTCGACGCGCAAAAGTGGGGCAAGTCCGATCGAGCGACACCAGAACAGGTTGCCGCGGCACCCGTGGCCGCCTACCTGGTCGTCCAGGTCGACTCGGGTGAGCGCTTGACGGCCGAAATCATTCGTGGCTCAACTCCGCCGAAAGGCTTCAGTGGCACGCCGACGAATTACGCGAGGTAATCACTCGGTCGGGGCGAGGGTAACGGCCACATCAATCTGCGCACCCTCGGCGAACGAGAGGTCAGCAATGCGACCGACGGCCTTGATGTCGCCTTCCGCCTGGCGCAGGCGTGCGATCGCGGCACCAGGTGCCGTGATCACTGCGGAGGAGACCTCGGCCTTCATTGAAGCCCCGGCCTCGCTCTTGGCCTTGCGCACCTGGGTGAGAACTGCAGCGAGATCGGTGATGAGGTCGGCATCGGCACCATCAAGGGTCAGGCCTTCGGTGGTCGGCCATGCTGAACGATGAACCGAGCCTTCCTGCCACCACGACCACACCTCTTCGGTGACGAAGGGGAGGAATGGCGCGAAGAGCGCGAGCTGGGTCTTGAGGGCTGCCGCGAGAGTGGCCTTCGCAGAGGCTGCCTTCACCTCTCCCTGCTGGCCGTAGGCGCGCTCCTTGACGAGCTCGACGTAGTCGTCGGTGAAGTTCCAGAAGAAGGTCTCGGCCAGTTCGAGTGCCTTCGCGTAGTTGAAGTCCTCGAATGCACGCGTGGCCTGATCAACAGTGGTGGCCAGGCGCGCGAGAAGCGCCTTGTCGACTGCCTCGGTGATCGCGGCCGGGTACTCCTGCGCGTCGAAGCCGAGCACGAACTTGCTGGCGTTGAGGATCTTGATGGCGAGACGGCGGCCGATCTTCATCTGGCCGACGTCGAAGGCCGTGTCAGTGCCGGGGCGGCCGGAGGCGGCCCAGTAGCGGACGGCATCGGAGCTGTACTCGATCAGCAGGTCAGCAGGCGTGACGACATTGCCCTTCGACTTGCTCATCTTCTTGCGATCGGGGTCGAGAATCCAGCCGGAGATCGCAGCATGCTGCCACGGCAGCACGTGCTCCTCGAGATCCGCGCGCACCACCGTGGAGAACAGCCAGGTGCGAATGATCTCGTGCGCCTGCGGGCGAACATCCATCGGGAACACGCGCGCGAACAGATCGGGATCGCGCTCCCACCCACCGGCGATCTGCGGTGTGAGCGAACTGGTGGCCCAGGTATCCATGACGTCGGGATCACCCATGAAGCCACCCGGTACACCGCGCTGAGCCTCGGTGAAGCCCTCGGGCGCATCGGTCGACGGATCGATCGGCAATGCTGACTCGGCCGGCACGATGATCTGGTCGTACATCGGGTTGCCCGCGTCGTCGAGCCGGTACCACACAGGGATCGGAACGCCGAAGAAGCGCTGGCGTGAGACGAGCCAGTCGCCATTGAGACCCTCGACCCAGTTCTCGTAGCGCACCTGCATATGAGCCGGGTGCCAGGTCAACTGTCGCCCGCGCTCGAGTAGTTCATCGCGAAGTTGCGGATTGCGACCGCCATTGGTCAGGTACCACTGTCGCGTTGTGACGATCTCGAGGGGCTTATCGCCCTTCTCGAAGAACTTCACCGGGTGCGTGATCGGCTTGGGCTCGCCGACCATCGCGCCACTGGTCGACAGGATCTCGACCATGCGCTCCTTGGCGGTGTGGCTGGTCGCTCCCTTGATGGTCTCGTAGTTCGTGATTCCCTCAGCGGTGGTGATCCACTCGGGAACGTCGGGGAGGATGCGACCATCCCAGCCGATTATCGGGCGGGTCGGGAGGTTCAGTTCGCGCCACCACGTGACGTCGGTGAGGTCACCGAACGTACAGATCATCGCGATGCCGGAGCCCTTCTCCGGATCAGCGAGAGTGTGCGCGAGTACTGGAACCTCGACGCCGAAGGCGGGCGTGGTGACGGTGGTGCCGAACAGCGGCTGGTAGCGCTCGTCATCGGGATGTGCGACGAGCGCAACACACGCGGCGAGAAGTTCGGGGCGGGTGGTCTCGATGAACACCAAAGTCCACGGATCAGACGTGGTCGGGAATCCGATGCGGTGGTACGCGCCAGGGCGCTCGCGATCCTCGAGCTCGGCCTGGGCGACTGCAGTCTTGAAGGTGACGTCCCACAGAGTTGGCGCCTCCGACTGGTACGCCTCACCGCGCGAGAGATTGCGCAGGAAAGCAAGCTGGCTTACGCGCTGCGCATTGGAGTCGATGGTCTGGTAAGTCTGCGACCAGTCGATAGACAGGCCCAGCCGACGCCACAGTTCCTCAAAGACGACCTCGTCTTCGA
This sequence comes from uncultured Actinomycetes bacterium, assembly GCA_937876275.1. GTDB lineage: Bacteria > Actinomycetota > Actinomycetes > S36-B12 > S36-B12 > CAIKZY01. The sequence goes on from CALFIA010000178.1 coordinate 6,347, forward strand.
CCGTCAGCTTCTCGCAGAGCTCGACGAAGTTCTTTCGCGAAATCGGAATCTGCTGCTTCGCATCGGGCTCGGCCGGGGGAGTGAAGTCGGGGTCGTACGGCAGGCTCGGATCGCATCGCACGCCGAAGTAGTTCTGCACGCGACGCTCGGTCGGCAGGCCGTTGTCGTCCCAGCCCATCGGGTAGAAGACCTCGAAGCCGCGCATGCGCTTGTAGCGAGCCATGCAGTCGGTATGCGTGTACGAGAAGACGTGACCTACGTGCAGGGAGCCGCTGACAGTCGGCGGCGGGGTATCGATCGAGAAGACCTGCTCACGAGTCTTGCTGCGATCGAAGCGGTAGGTGCCCTGCTCCTCCCAGGCGGCAGCCCAGGTGGCCTCCACGCCATCAAGGGTGGGCTTTTCGGGCAGTCGCGCACTCGTACTCATGAGGGAAATCCTATTGAGCGGAGCCGAGAGCGCTCGAGGCGGCGGTTTTGCCTCATGCTCTCCCTAGTATCAAGGCGTGGACTCGGGTCAGATCGAGCAGATCATCCGCACCGGCAGTGCCCTCGTGCTCATGACGGCAGCAGCCCTGGTGGTGTTCAGGCTGGGCGCGCTCAAGTTCAAGGGCGAATTCCTGATCTCGGCCGTCCGCGCACTCGTGCAACTCACGCTCGTGGCCCTGGTGATCGCCTGGATCTTCCAGCACCCTGAAGGTGCCTATGCCTACCTCGCTCTCATGCTGGTCGCGGCAGCCTGGACAGCGTCGAGACGCATTGGTGGCGATCGTCGCGACTTCCTTCTCACGCTTCTCGCGATCGCCATTGGTGCCGGAGCGACCATCTCAATCGTGCTCATCACCGCGGCCCTGCCGCGCACCGCTCAGAGCATGCTGCCGTTCTCCGCGCAGATGATCGGTGGCGCCATGGCGGCCGCAGCGTTGGCGGGGCTCCGACTTCGCGACGATATTCGCGCCAACTGGAATGAGTTCGAGGGTTACCTTGCGCTCGGTGCGACGGTGCATCGGGCAGGCCGAGAATTCGCGAACCGAGCCACCCAGCGCTCGCTCGTCCCAGCCCTGGACCAAACCAAGAGCGCCGGACTCGTCACCTTGCCCGGTGCGTTCGTCGGCCTGCTGCTCGGAGGTGCGAGCCCTGCACTCGCCGCTCAGATTCAGCTGCTCGTACTCCTTGGACTACTTCTTGCGCAGGCCTTGACGGCACTGCTGGTGACGCGCTGGGTGAGCCCGATCGATCGATTGCCGCCGTTCGTCGTCACGAAGTGATGGAATGAGCCGGTGATCACTGACTCCGCAACTGTTGTCATCATCGGAAGCGGAATGGGCGGAGGCACCCTTGCGTGGGGCTTGGCCCGTCGTGGGATAGACGTGCTCGTCATTGAGCGTGGTGATTACCTGCCGCGTGAACCCCAGAACTGGTCGCCCCAGGCCGTGTTCGTCGAGAAGCGTTACAAGCCTGCCGAGACGTGGGTCAATGACGCAGACGGAAGCGACTTCGGCCCGGGCGTGCATTACGTGGTCGGTGGCAATACCAAGGTGTACGGATCCAGCCTGCCGCGTTTTCGTGAGCGCGACTTCGAGAAGACCGTTTATCCGAACGGTGTCTCTCCGGCGTGGCCGTTCCGCTACGCGGATATCGAGCCGTATTACTCGCAGGTCGAGTCGCTCTTCAAGGTGCACGGCACCACGGGCGAGGATCCCACCGAGCCGTGGCGCAGCCAGCCGTACCCGTATCCCGCCTTGGCCCAGGAGGCCTACATCGAGGAGACGATGATGCGACTGCAGGCGCAGGGCCTGCATCCGGCTCCTACAGCGATTGGTGTTGACCTACAGCCCGGTGGCTCGTGCATTCGCTGCAGTACCTGCGACGGCTTCCCGTGTCGCCTTGGTGCGAAGTCCGATGCTGAGACCTGTGCACTTGGTCCCGCGCTGATGACCGGGCATGTGCGGCTGCTCACTGGCGTGAAGATCACCTCACTCGAGACTGACGGCACTGATCGTGTCGTGCGGGCAATCGGCGAGAGCGGTGACGATCGGGTAGAAATCACCGGTAACGCCTTTGTCGTGTCGGCCGGCGCCGCGAATTCAGCCGCATTGCTGTTGCGCAGTCGAAGCGAGCGGTTCCCCAATGGTCTGTCCAATGGCACAGGCCTTGTCGGTCGCAACTTCATGATGCATAACAACACCCATATCGCGGCGATCGATCCGCGTCGCAAGAACGACGTCGTGTTTCAGAAGACGTTCGCCATGAACGACTTCTATGACGATCTCGGTGATGGATTCCCCGGTGGCACGATCCAGATGATCGGCAAGGTGCAGGCCTCCATGATGAAGACCCACGCCACTCATGCGCCGCTGATCATGCTCAAGCGGATGGCCGAGCGCAGTCTGGAGTTCCTGGTGATGACGGAGGACACTCCTGCGCCGCATAACCGCATCAGCATCGGCACCGACGGTCGCATTCGAGTGGCCTGGCAGCGCACCAACTATGACCGCCACGAGCTGTTGCTCGATAAGGCCACTCACGCCTTCCGCAAGGCCGGTTACGTGGGGCTGTTCCAGCAGCGCTTCACGATCGACATGAACAGCCACATGTGCGGCACTGTGGTGGCCGGCACGGACTCTGCCACCAGCGTTCTCGACCCATGGTGTCGCTCCCATGAAGTGCGCAATCTGCTGGTGGTCGACTCGGCTTTCTTCCCGTCGTCGGCCGCCCAGAACCCGGCCCTGACCATCGGAGCCCAGGCCCTGCGGGTGGCCGCCGAGACCGACTGGTCGGCGATCTAGCTGCCCCCCGAACACGCGCAAGGCCCCCTCCACGAGTGAGGGGGCCTTGCTATGTGGATTCGTGCGGCGAGTGCCGCGGGGAACCGGTCAGAGGCTGCGGGCGAAGATCGCGTCGATCTCGGCCAGATCAGCGGGGGACACCGCGAGTGTGCGCTGTCGATCCCATTCCCGGTGAATCTGCTGACGGCGAGCGCCTTCGGTATCGAGGGGCTGGCGGTCAAACATGGATGAAAACACCTTGGCCAACGTGGTCACGGAGGATCACTCCTTTTCGTTGCTTCATGGATGGATATTCGGTTGTGCAGTGAGGGGGTCTCCCTCGCTACATAACAATTCTGCATCATTTTCGAGATTAACGCAAGATCTTGCGTGATTCTGTAATTCGTGTCACAACCCGATCTCCGCCCCGAAATCCACTGAACATTGAGGTGTGCCACGATGACCAGGCACATTGGATCCGCACGGGAAGGGCGAGCGCATGTATCGGCACGTCACCTTCTCCCCGAAGGTCTTCATCCCTCTCACGATGCTCTGCCGCGATAAGTGCGGCTACTGCACCTTCGCCCAGGCTCCCGCCCATCTGCCGGCCCCCTTCCTCTCGCCTGAGGAGATCCTCGAGATCGCCCGGGCAGGCGCTGCTGCCGGCTGCCATGAGGCCCTGTTCACGCTAGGGGAGGCTCCTGAGGCCCGCTACGAGGTCGCGGCCCAGTGGCTGGCAGAGCGTGGCTATGCCTCCACAGTCGAGTACCTCGTGGCGATGTGCCAGTTGGTCCTCGATGAGACGGGTCTGCTGCCCCATGCCAATGCCGGGGCCTTGAGCAAGGACGACCTCGCGTTGCTTCGCCGGGTCTCGCCGAGCCAGGGGATGATGATCGAGTCGCTCAATCCCGATCTGGTCGCCCATCGCGGCGCGCCCGACAAGACTCCTGAACGGCGCTTGGCCACCTTGCGCTGGGCCGGCGAGCTCTCGATCCCGTTCACCACCGGCATCCTGATCGGCATCGGGGAGTCGAAGCAAGATCGCATCGATGCCCTCGAGGCCATCGCCGCCTCGCACCTCGAGTTCGGGCACGTGCAAGAAGTCATCGTCCAGAACTTCGTGCCCAAGCAGGGCACGTTGATGCGCAATGAGCCCGCCTGCTCGACCGACGAACTTCTCGAGACGATTCGTCTTGCTCGAAAGATTCTGCCTGCCGACATCCATCTGCAGGCGCCACCGAATCTCGTCGATGACCCCGGCCTGCTCATCGATGCGGGTATCGACGACTTCGGGGGAGTCTCACCGATCACCCTTGATCACGTGAACCCCGAGCGACCCTGGCCTGAGATCGAGTCCTTGCGTGCGATTGTTGAAGCACGCGGCAAGGCACTCGTGCCGCGCTTGACCATTCACCCCGAATTCGCGTCGAACCCGAGAAAGTGGCTCGACGACAACGTGCGTTTCGCAGTGCTCGATCGATCTGACGCCGCATCATTCGCTCGCGACGATGTCGGCGCGACGTTCCCCGAGAAGCACGAAGCGGCAGCGAATGTCGGCACCGGTGCCGAGGTGATCCAGGTCGGCCGGCGCTCCACCGCGTGGTACTCCGGCTCCGATCGATTGCCACCCACGCTCATCCCCGCGCCGGCCAAGGCCGACGGTGCGGTGCGCGAGGTACTCGATGGCGTAACTGCCGGCCAGGTGCCCGATGTCGATCAGTTGGAGATCCTCTTCCGTGCCCGCGGCACCGAGGTTGCGGCCATCGCGCAGCTCGCCGATGAACTTCGCAGCGCCGTGAACGGCGACGTCGTGACTTTCGTCCGTAATCGCAACATCAACTACACGAATGTGTGCACGTTCAAGTGCGCCTTCTGCGGTTTCTCCAAGGGCCCGATGTCGCTGAACCTGCGCGGGAAGCCCTATCTGCTCAGCAATGATGAGATCGCCGATCGTGTACGCGAGGCCGATGCTCTCGGCGCGACCGAGGTCTGCCTCCAAGGTGGCATTCACCCTGACTTCGATGGTGAGTACTACCTCGACGTCTGTCGTGCCGTGAAAGCTGCCGTTCCGGGTATCCACGTGCATGGCTTCACCGCTCTCGAGGTCACCGAAGGCGCCCGCCGGCTGCGCGAGCCACTGCCTGAATACCTCACCCGATTGCGCGAGGCCGGACTTCGCTCACTCCCGGGTACGGCGGCCGAAATTCTCGACGACTCCATCCGCGAGATCATCTGCCCCGACAAGATCACGACGAGTGAGTGGCTCGACGCGCACGAGATGGCGCACGGCGTGGGCCTGCGCTCGAATGTCACGATCATGTTCGGAAGCGTCGAGAATCCGCGTCACTGGGCCAAGCACATCGTGCGCACCCGCGACCTTCAGGCTCGCACCGGCGGTTTCACCGAGTTCGTGCCGTTGCCTTTCGTGCACATGGCCTCGCCCATCTACCTCAAGCGTCGCGCCCGTCGCGGGCCTACCTGGCGCGAGGTCGTACTGATGCATGCTGTCGGTCGCATTGGCTACCACGGCTCGATCGACAACATCCAGGCCTCGTGGGTCAAGCTCGGGGTCAATGGCGCTCAGCAGTTGCTGCAGGCGGGTGTCAATGATCTCGGCGGCACCTTGATGGACGAGAACATCTCGCGCGCTGCCGGAGCCACGCACGGCCAGGGCATCACAGCTGAAGAGTTCCTCGCGGTTGTCGAGCCCATCGGCCGCACGCTGCGTGAGCGCACCACGTTGTATGGCGTTCCCGCCGAGCGCCCTGTCGCCGCTGCCTCATCACTGTGATGCGAGCGATCCCCAAGCGTCGTTACGTGACGACGCCGTGCACAGCGCCCGGCCCCACCGGTCAGACCATGCTCGGAGCCTTCGGCGCCATTCGCAAGAACCCGTTGAGCTATCTCGATTCCATCTGGCGAAGCTACGGCGACGTCGTGCAGTTTCCGGTGCCCAAGCCGCCGAGCTACCTGGTCAATGACCCAGAGGGTGTTCGCAATGTGCTTGTCACCAATGCCCGCAACTACGGCAAGTCGACCATTCAGTACTCGGCCCTCTCGCTCGTCACCGGTGAAGGCCTGCTGTCAGCTGATACGCCGGAGTGGAAGCGTCAGCGCCCGATGGTGCAGCCCGCGTTCCATCGCGAGACCCTCACGTCGATCGTCGCCCATGTGGCCACCGCTGCTCAGCGCATCATCGATGATTGGAACGCCCTGCCCGATGACTCGGTCGTCGATATTGACGCCGCGATCATGAATGCCGCGCTCGAAATCGTCGGCCATGCGCTCTTCGGCTCCGATCTCTCTGATGATGCCGATGCCCTCACCGCCGCAACGCTTGATGCCCTCGACGTCGTGATCGCCCGCGCACGTGTTCCGATCTCCCCGCCCGCCTGGGTTCCCACACCTGGTAATCGCAAGCTCAACGGTTCAGTCGCTGCCCTTGACCGAGCGGTTCACTCGATGCTGGATTCGCGAGGAGTGCGCGAGGTGCCTGTCGACATGCTCGATCTCCTCATCACGGCGCGCGATGACGAAGGTCATGCGTTAACTGAGACAGAGATTCGCGATCAGGTCGTCACCTTCATCGTCGCCGGGCATGAGACGGTGGCCAGTGCCCTCACGTGGACATTCGCGTTGTTGGCCGAGAATCCGGCGAGCATGCGCGCGCTGCAGGCAGAGGTTGATGCCGTACTGGGCGGAATCACGGCGCAGTTCGCCGACTATCAGCGATTGCCCTTTGCTCGCGCGGTGATCGATGAGACGCTTCGCCTGTATCCGCCTGCCTGGCTCATCACTCGCAATTCGCTGGGGGATGACGTCCTCGGCGGTTACGAGGTGCCCGAAGGCTCCCTCATCATCATGAGTCCGTGGCTGCTGCATCGTCATCCGGATGTCTGGTCGAATCCCGATCGATTCGACCCGCATCGCTTCATCGATGGCGAGATTGATCGTTCGGCCTTCATTCCGTTTGGCGCCGGACCTCGACAGTGCATTGGCCGTGACTTCGCCTATGTCGAGGCTGTCTTGCTGTTGGCGTCACTCGTGGCGCACTTCGATCTGGAATATCCGGCGGATGAGCATCGCCCCCCTGCGGTGCCGTTGGTGACCATGAGGCCGGCGCACGGATTGCACCTTCGCGTGCGGCCTCGCTCAGGCGCGTAGCGCGTCGAGCACCTGTGCGTGAAGCAGGCCATTGGACGTGACCAGGCCGCCGAATTCGATGGCATCGCTTCCGTCAAAACCTGTAGCCAGCCCACCGGCCTCACGGATGACGGGGATCAACGCCGCCATGTCGTAGGTCGCCAGCTCGGGTTCACCGGCGATATCGACTGCACCTTCGGCCACGAGCATGTGCGACCAGAAGTCGCCGTAGGCCCGATGGCGCCACGTGTCTGTGGTGAGAGTGTCGAGACCCTTCACTGCTCCGCGCTCGGCCCAGCCGACGGAGTCGGAGAAGGAGAACGACGCATCAGAGAGCTTCGCGACCTTGCTCACCTGGATACGCGTGGGTTCGTTCATGCCCGGGCCGGTGGACCAAGCACCTTGACCAGTGGCGGCCCACCAGCGGCGCCCAAGTGCGGGAGCGCTGACGAAGCCGACTTCGAGGACTCCGGCCACGCGAAGCGCGATCAACGTTGACCACACCGGCACTCCGCGGAGATAGTTCTTCGTGCCGTCGATCGGATCGAGGATCCAGGTGCGTTCAGTGCTGCCGCTCACCCCGAACTCCTCGCCGAGGATGCCGTCGCCTGGGCGCTCGGCCGCGAGGATCTCGCGCAGTCCCTGCTCGACTGCCTTATCGGCCTCGGTGACGGGGGTGAGGTCAGGCTTCGTCTCGATCACGAGATCGTGGGAGCGGTAATAGGACATCGAGATGGCGTCCGCGGCATCGGCTAGCCGGCGAGCGAGCTCGAGGTCGGCGTCCCAGGTATTCGTCACGCCGCGAATCTATCCCACCCGCAGGCGTTCGCCTCGGCCCTAGGCTTCCCCCATGGGCTCGTTCCTCGACACCTTCAATGGGCTGCCGGTTCACCCGTTCGTCGTGCATGCCGTGGTCGTGCTGCTGCCGCTGACGGCGGTGCTGGCGATCGCGATGACGATCAATGCACGGTTCTCTCGTCGCTTCGGCCCGCTCGTCGTGACATTGGGATTCTTAGGAGTCGGCGCCTCTCTGGTGGCCAAGGAGTCGGGGGAGCAACTGCTTCGGCACGTGGAATCGTCGCCCAACCATGTTCAACTCGGCTCGCGAACACCGATCTACGCAGGTCTGTACTTCCTGCTCTTACTCGGTTTCTGGCTCTTCGATCGCGGGATACCCGGAAATCGTCACCGACCGGCGTTGGTGATCATTCTCGGTGTGCTGCTCGCGATTGCCTCAGTGCTGATCTGCGTACAGGTTTATCTCGTCGGCCATAGCGGCGCTGAAGTGGTGTGGTTGCAGTTGCTGAGCGGAACGAATTAGGCGCCGGTGCGCTGATCCGACCACTTATCGGTGTCCTTGGCGCTTCGCAGCAGGCGGCGAAGTGAGTTCAAGCGCTCTGTGACGCCATGGGACTCTGCCCACGCATCCAAGGCGCACTCGGCTTCATCATGGGAGCACGCACGTGGGCAGTCGACGACCCCGTCGGCCAACTCCGGGAAAGCGTGGATGAGGCGTTCGAAGTCGACGTGGGCGAGCCCGAAGGATCGAATGCCCGGGGTGTCGATGATCCAGCCACCGCTCGGCAGTGGCAGGGCCATGGCGCTGGTAGAGGTGTGTCGCCCCTTGCCGGTGTTGACATTCACGTGACCGGTACTTCGCCCGGCGCCGGGCACAAGCGCGTTGACGAGTGTCGACTTCCCGACGCCTGAGTGCCCGATGAGCACCGTGAGGTGATCGGTGAGCGCAGAGATCAATTCTGGGCTCGGCTCTCGATCGCATACGACGTAGCAGTCTGCGCCGAGTGCCGCGTAGGTCGACTGCAACTCGTCTGCTGACTTGAGATCACTCTTGGTGATGATCAGGATCGGAGTGATGTCGGCATCGATGGCCGCCACGAGAGCTCGATCGATGAGTCCGATACTCGGATCAGGGTTAGTCGTAGCGGTGACGATCGCGAGCTGGGTTGCGTTGGCGACGATGACTCTCTCGACCGGATCAGAGTCATCGGCGGTGCGTCGCAAGTTCGAACTTCGCTCGTCCCGCCGCACGATGCGCGCCTGGGTGTCGGTGTCGCCTGATGTGTCGCCGACGATCTGCACGATGTCACCGGTGACGATGCCCTTGCGACCGAGTTCGCGCGCCTTGATGGCGTAGATCTCAGTGCCGTCATCGAGGGCGACGGTGAATCGGCCGCGATCGACAGTGAGCACCATGCCACTGACTGCCTCGGTGTGAGAAGGGCGATCCTTCGAGCGCGGGCGCGACTTTCCGCGCCCGGGGCGAATACGGACGTCATCCTCGTCGAGGCTGCGCGCCACTACTGCGGCGTCCCATCGATCATGGTCTGCCAGCGCTGGGCGAAGCCGGGGAGAGTCTTGGACGTGGTGTCAATGTTTTCGACGGAGATTCCGTGAACGTGGAGGCCGATGATCGCGCCACTCGTGGCCATGCGGTGGTCGGCATAGGTGCCGAAGCGTCCGGCATGAAGCATCATCGGGTGAATTCGCAGACCATCGTCTGTCTCATGGGCGTCACCGCCCAAGTGGTTGATCTCGTGCACGAGTGCGGCAAGTCGATCGGTCTCGTGCCCCCGCAGGTGTGCGATGCCGCTGAAGGTGCTGGGCGAGCCAGCCAGAGCCGCAAGTGCCGCGAGATTCGGCGTGAGTTCACCGACATCACCGAGGTCGGCGTCGATCCCATGAATCTCACCGGTCATCGACACGGTCAGGCCGCGATCGTCGAGCACGACATCGGCACCCATGCGTGCAAGCAGGGTGCGAAGGTGATCACCGGGCTGCGTGGTGGATTCGGGCCAGCCGGGAATCGTGACACTTCCACGAGTGACCATGGCGGCGGCGAGGAAAGGCGCGGCATTCGAAAGATCAGGCTCAATCGCCCGATCGACGGCGCGAATGACGGACGGCTCGATCACCCAGGTGTTCGTGGTGGCGACGTCAACGGTGACTCCGTGCTCCGCCAGCATGGCGATGGTCATATCGATATGCGGTTGGCTGGGCACAGGCGGACCGACATGCGTGATCACTAACCCGTGAGCGAAGCGAGCGCCTGTGAGCAGAAGTGCTGACACGAACTGGCTTGAAGCTGAGGCATCAATGCGCACCTCTCGACCGTTGACAGCGCCCACACCTTTGACGGTGAAGGGCAAGGTGCCGCGGTGTGCGTCATCGATCTCGACACCAAGCTGGCGCAATGCCTCGATCGTGGTCGACATCGGTCGCACGCGTGCATGCGGATCGCCATCAAAGGTGACGTCGCCTGCAGCAAGTGCAGCGAGCGGCGGAAGGAATCGCATCACCGTGCCCGCAAGGCCGACGTCGATGCTGCATTCGCCGACAAATGACGCGGGGGAGACCCGCACATCGATATTGCCGACCGGTGATGAGCCGAGCACCTCGATGCTTGCGCCAAGCCCCTCGAGAGCGGCGATCATCAAGCGGGTATCACGGGCGTCGAGCAGGCCGGTGATGATGCTCGGTGCATCAGCGAGGGCCGCGAGTACGAGGGCTCGGTTGGAGACTGACTTCGAACCAGGAACCGAGACGGTGGCATGGATCGGATGCTCGGCGTGGGGGGCCGGCCAGTACGCGCTCTCAGTAGTCATCGCCCCCAGCGTAATCGCACTAGCCTGGTAGTCATGGCGCAGTCGAGTGGTGGAGGCGGGCTACTGCCCGAACTACGCCTCGGCGACGTGCTGCAGCAGCGCAATGGCGGCCTCGGTAGCCCAGCTCACATCATTCGGCTTGGAATCGCGGTCACGATTGCCTGGCTGGTCGCGATCACCGTGTCGCGAAGCTCGCTGGGAATCTTTGCGCCGATCACGACACTCCTTGTGCTGCAGGCCACGCCCTGGAGCACGCTGGGACTCTCCCTTCAACGAATCCTCGGGACTGGACTCGGCGTGCTCGCGGCATCTGTCTGGGTCAACATCGTCGGACTCAGCTGGTGGTCATTCCTGATCGCGGTCACCGCCTCACTTTTCGTGGCGCGCTTGGTCCCGTGGTCAATCGCCGGCCAGATCCAGATTCCGATTGCCGTCGTCTTCGTCCTGGCTCTCGGCCCCGGTTCCATGCAGCAGGACATCTGGCGTTTGTTCGATGTCATCATCGGTGGCGTCATCGGTCTGCTCGCGGTGTACCTCTACCCGGCTAAGCCCAAGCCAGCCGAATTTGAGAACTCGCTTACTCGATACCGCGATGCGATCGTGAATGTTCTCGACCTTGTCGGGCACGGTAATGGCCCGGAGGGCAGGGTGCTTGAGCCCGGAGTGAATCACGAGTACGTCAGCGCCAGCCGAGCATTGCGTGAAGAGGCGGACTCGGCGCGGCAGGCGCTGGTGAAGCTTGCCGAGAGCTCGTTCTGGAATCCGCGCGGTCGCGAAGTGGCGGCGAGACTCGACGAGGATGCCCGCCGCCTTCGCAGGCTCGGAGGCATTGGCGTACAGGTGCGCGGAATTTCCGGAGCGGCGAACCTGCTCTTCGACCGGGGAGTCACACAACCACTCACAGCGGAACGCTTCGGTGAGCTCATCGACCAGCTTGAGCGGATGGCCCGGGTGACGCTGGGTGATCGAGGTGCGCCGCTGACCCAGGCAGGTCACGAGCCTGTCGAACGCGAGAGCGCTGAACTCACTGCGGCCCTGGATGCGGCCGCGAGACACGTGATGGTGCACGCCGGAGACGTGCAGGCTGTGATCGATGCCATTGCACTCCTGGGTCGCATCGATCACATCCGACGACAGTTGCTCATCTATAGCGAGTGGACCGATGATGCAGCCGAATCCGACCCCGGCGATACCGAACAGGATGACACCTGATGTGCGGGCGCTATGCCGCGGCAACGACCGCAGCAGACTGGGTCGAGGAGTTCGAGGTCGACGAGGCACCTGCGAAGGTGCTCGCACCTGACTTCAATGTCGCGCCGACGAAGGAGATGTATCTCGTCTCGGCAGAAGAGTCCGACGGCGCGATCGTGCGCCGAATGGAGGTCGCTCGTTGGGGTCTGATTCCGTCGTGGTCGAAGGAGTCATCAATTTCGACGAAGTTGACTAATGCTCGCGTTGAAACGGTGGCCGAGAAGCCGTCGTTTCGCTCGGCCTTCGCCAAGCGGCGCTGTCTCATTCCCGCTGACGGCTATTACGAGTGGTACCGCCCTGAGAAAGGTGCGAAGCAGCCCTTCTACATTCATCGCACCGATGGCCATTCGCTGGCCATGGCAGGGCTGTATGAATGGTGGCGCGATCCCGCGAATTCCGAGGCCGAACCACGCCTGACCTGCACCGTGATCACCACCGCGGCCACGGCCGAGCTCTCTGTCATCCACGACCGCATGCCGGTGATGATTGATCGCGCCGATTGGGCCGAGTGGCTCGATCCGACTGTGCCCGGCAAGGAGTTACCGCCACCGATGCTGGAAGCGGGATTTCACCTGGGTTTGGCGGCCGAGCCGGTCTCAGTAGCCGTCGGGAATGTGCGAAACAACGGGCCATCCCTGATCCTTCCGATCGCCCCCGACGAGGGCCTGCTCTTCTAGAGGTGGGCTCAGCGGGAATGGCGAGCACCCTGTCGCTGTTATTGCTCTCGTGATCACCTGCGAGAGGGAATCGGGATGCACGGCACCCGACTGGCCGGATGCCGTGCCACTCTCACTACATCCCGATGACTCAGTAGGCTCGTCAGTGATGAGCGAGGAAGAAGGCACCCTGGAGCAGGCAGAGGATCGCACTGCCCGCTTCGAGCGCGATGCGCTGCCGTACCTCGACCAGTTGTACGGCGCCGCGATGCGGATGACCAAGAATCCGAGTGATGCCGAGGATCTCGTGCAAGAGACCTTCGTCAAGGCCTTCGCGGCATTCGACTCCTACACCGATGGCACGAACCTCAAGGCGTGGCTGTTCCGGATTCTGACGAATACCTACATCAACACGTACCGCAAGAAGCAGCGCGAGCCGTTTCAGTCGTCGGCAGATGAATTGCTCGACTGGCAGCTCGCTGAGGCGGAGTCGCACACCTCAACCGGGCTTCGCTCGGCGGAGATGGAAGCGCTCGATCGCCTGGCTGATGCCGACATTGTCGAAGCCATGGCAGCTCTTCCCGAGGAGTTCCGTCTGGCCGTGTATCTCGCCGACGTCGAAGGATTCCCGTACAAGGAGATCGCCGAGATCATGGAAACCCCGGTGGGCACCGTGATGTCGCGCCTTTACCGCGGACGCAAACTTCTGCGCGATTCCCTGGCCGACTATGCAGTCGAACGCGGGTACGTGCCCGCCGCATCCGTGAGCGGAGGTGACGAATCGTGAGCTGCGGAAATCATCACGCCACCCCATGTACGGAGGTGCTTTCGCTCGTCTATGTCTACATCGACAATGAATGCGAAGATATGAAGAGCGTTGAGGTCACGACTCATCTGGAGGAGTGCGGTCCGTGCGCCGAAATCGTCCGGGTAGAACGCGTGATCAAGGCTCGCGTCAAGAGTTCCTGTGAATGTACTGAAGCACCTGAGACACTACGAACCTCGATCGTGACCTCGATCCGCGCGACGTACTTCCGAAGCGAATAGGAGCCCCCATGTCAGTGACCGTGCGTGCCGAGATGGTGGCCTCCGTTCATTCCGTGCTCGTCGAAGCCGGCCAGGCCATTGAGGTCGGTGACACCTTGATGATCCTCGAATCCATGAAGATGGAAATTCCGGTGCTATCGGAGTCTGCGGGCACGGTCAGCGAGATCTCGGTCGCCCCGGGAGACGTCATCCGCGAGGGCGATGTCCTCGCGATCATCATCTGATCGTCGTTCTCGTCCGCGCTCGGAGTGTTCTGCTCCGTCACGGCATCTCGCAGGTAATCTCGCCATGTGGCGATCCTCAATCGACTAGCAGAAGAGCGCACTGACCTCAGTGAGGCGGAGATCGATCGGCTTCACGTCATCGCGTCGGAGTGGTCGCTCCTCGCGGATCTCGCCAGCAGTGACCTCGTGCTGTGGCTGCCTACGTGGAATGAGGGCGGCCTGCTTGCGGTCGCTCAGGTGCGCGCCACCACGGCACCGACCAATATGCCCGAGGATGTCGTGGGCACCTTCATGGCCAAGGGTCGTGCACCGCACCTCGACCAGGCAGCGGCATTTGGCCGTATCTCCGGTGATGCATACCCGGTGAATTTCCAGGGTCGCGTTATCGCCATCGTTGAACGTCACTCGTCTGCCACCCGCCGGGTGTCGGGGCAGCTGGAGGAGATCTACCTCAAGACCGCACATGACCTTTTCGCGATGCTTGTCGAAGGCACCTTTCCCGCCACCGAGATCGTCACTGGCGCCACGGGAACTCCTCGCGTCGGCGATGGCTTGATTCGCCTTGATGATGCAGGGCTGGTCGAGTTCGCGAGCCCTAATGCCGTGAGCGCCATGCGCCGGCTTGGCTTGGCCACCGACCTCGTAGGCGCCGACCTCTGCGCTCTCCTGATCAAGCTTTCGCATAAGCACGGGCCGGTCGACGAGGCTCTCTCCCAGGTGGCCAGCGGCCAGGTGGCGGGTAGCGCCGACGTTGACAATGGCACCGCGACAGTGCTGGTGCGCGGTATTCCGATCCTGGATCGCGAGATTCGCCGTGGCGCGATTGTGCTCCTGCAGGACGCCACCGAGATTCGCCGCCGCGAGCGTGCGCTCATGAGCAAGGACGCCACGATCCGCGAGATTCACCACCGGGTGAAGAACAACTTGCAGACGGTGGCCGCGCTCTTGCGCCTTCAGGGCCGTCGGGCGCAGAGCGACGAGACCCGGGAGGCACTTGCCGAGGCTCAGCTTCGCGTGGCGTCCATCGCTGTTGTGCACGAGAGTCTTTCGAAGGCCGGCAGCGAGGATGTGCCTTTTGAGGAGGTCGTTGACCGCGTGATCTCGCTCGTGCGTGATCTAGCCCCCGCCTATGCCGTGGCCGGAGTGACCCCGATCATTGAGCGCGAAGGGGAGTGCTCCGCAATGGCCGAGGAGCTCGTGACTCCGCTCGCCATGGCGGTATCGGAGTTATTGCAGAACGCTGTCGAGCATGCCAATGCCGCTCACATCCGAGTCGTGATCGCCGAGGGTGCCGGCGGAATCTCTATTGATGTCATCGACGATGGCACCGGACTTCCCGAGGGCTTCACTGTGGAATCTGCAGGGCTCGGACTTCAGATCGTCGAGTCACTGGTGCACAACGAGGCTCGTGGAAACTTCCGGCTGATGCCGAGTGACGGGCATGGCACGTCAGCCCGTATTGAGGTGCGTTCGGGAAAGTAAGCGCTGATTAGGCGTTGCTGCGAGCCCGGAGGCGGGCATTACGACGCTTGAGAGCGCGGCGCTCGTCCTCGGAGAGACCGCCCCAGACACCGGCATCCTGACCGGACTCGAGGGCCCACCGCAGGCATTCATCGACCACGCTGCAACGACGGCAGACAACCTTGGCTTCTTCGATCTGCACCAGCGCGGGGCCGGTATTGCCGATCGGGAAGAACAGCTCAGGGTCTTCGTCACGGCAGGCACTCTCGTGGCGCCAGTCCATGCGGATCACTCCATTAGGCGAGGGCATCGGGGTTGCCGACACTCGTGATTGCTTTCACGAGACTGGCACATCAAAGGGGGCGACCCAGGGGTCTCCTGGTCGTCCCCGGAGGAAGAAAGCCAGCCCGATCCAGCAAAGGGCCCTCATAGGTTCGCAGATGTTGCTGCTGTGAACAAGGGGAACCGCCGAAAATTGAACGATGAACTTGTCAGGTTGGTCACAAGTGCGGCTTTTGTCCGTTTATTGAACGGCGATCGCCCTCAGGGCGGCCGGAACCGAGCCGAACTCGGCCACGGTGACTTCGGGTGTGGATTCTCCATCGACCTGCATGGGCATGGGGCGGCTGCACGTGATCGTGAAGGAGTCGAGGTCATGGCGCACCACGATCGAGTCCTTGGTGGAGCCCGCGGTGGAATGCGCCAGCATGCGTCGGGCGGCCCGCATGGTCGAGAGCACGCGAAGCTTGCGCATCGCGAAGACGTCGAGACCTGTGTCGAACGACGCCTGAGGGCACGGATCAATGGGCCAGGAGCCGAAGTAGGTCCACGGAGCCGTGTTCTGCACGATCGCCAGGAAGACACCCTCATCCGTTCCCGCTCCTGAGGTCACGGTGAGCGCCGGGTTCTTACGGTCAGTGCGGGCGAAGTATTGACGCAACGTGGTCATCAGATACCTCGTGGGGGAGGCAGTGCGGCCAGCACTTCGCTGCTTCTCCATATCGGAGATGATCTCCGCATCGAGGCCAACTCCAGCGTTGCTGGTGAACCACCGGCCATTGACCCGACCCAGGCCGATGGTGCGGGTGCGGTTCGCTCGGATCGCTTCCATGATCTCGCCGGTAGCTTCGACGGCGTCAACCGGAATCCCGAGAGCTCGGGCGAACACGTTGCCACTGCCGCCGGGGACGGTCGCCAGGATCGGGACATCTTGGCCGATGCCTTCTTCCAGCATTCCGTTCACGACCTCGTTCACGACACCATCGCCGCCGAGAGTGATGACGATGTCGAGACCCTTCGCTCGCGCAGCGCGGCCGAGTTCGAAGCCGTGGCCGCGGTGGGTCGTCATCGTGACCTGCAGATCCAGCTCATTCGACAGCGCATTCACGATGACATCAGTGACACGTGCAGAAGTCGTGGTCGCACGGGGATTGACGACGAGGAGCCCGCGCATGATCCCCACCATAGCCAAGGACCACCGACGTTTAGGCTGCTCCCATGCCGCGTCCGACTCGCCCCTTCGCCGCTCTTGCCGCGATTGCGGCTGTCGAGGGGCTCGGACTCATCATCTACGCGATCTTCGACATCATCGAGGCCGTGCGTGTCGGCATCACCGGCCCGGCCGATGTCTCCAATCCCGCCGCGCTGACCCTGCTCATCATCATCTACCTGGTGCTGGGAGCCGGTCTTCTTCTGGTAGCCCGTGCCTGGTGGCTCATGCGCACTTGGCAGCGCGGAGCCTTCGTTCTCGCCCAGGTCATCGCTCTATTGGTGTTCTTCGATCTCACTCAATCGAGCGAGACCTTGCCGCGCACCGCCGGCCTGTTCGTCTTTCTCATGGCTATCGCCGGGATTGTGCTGGTGTTCACCCCCAGCGTGCTGCGGGTATTCCGCGAGGCGCAACGACGCTAATCAGCCGTCAGGCCCTCGCGCAGCTCTCCGAGTGCTCGCGCGAGCAGCCTCGACACATGCATCTGCGAGATACCGACCTGTTCCGCGATCTCGCTTTGGCTCATGTTCTTGAAGAATCGCATCATGATGATCTGACGTTCACGCTCCGGCAGCTTCTCGAGTAGGGGACGAAGCGACTCGCGATACTCGATCTCCTCCATCCCGGGATCCTCGAAGCCCAGAGTTGACGCGACACCACCGCGATCGTCATCACCCTCGTCATCCAACGACTTTGCGCTGTATGCGGCCTGTGCCTCAAGCACCTCGAGAACGTCTTCAGATGAAATACCCACGCGGTCGGCAATTTCGCGAACGGTGGGGGAGCGATGCAGCTCGCCGGTGAGATCCTCGGTGGCCGTGTAGATCGGTCCGCGGAGTTCTTGTAGGCGGCGAGGCAGTCGAATGGTCGTCGTACGGTCTCGGAAGTGCCTCTTGATCTCGCCGATGATCGTGGGGGTTGCGAAGGTGCTGAATTCCAGGCCGCGCTCGATCTCGAACCGATCGATGGCACTGATCAGGCCGATGGTGCCCACCTGAACAAGGTCGTCGTAGTTCTCGCCGCGGTCGCGATATCGGCGTGCGATGTGATGTACGAGTGGCAGGTGCATCGTGATGAGCTCTTGGCGGGCTGCGGAGAACTCGCTCGAGCCGACCGCCGTGGTGGAGAGCACGCTGAGCAACTCGCGTTCGCGCGCGCGCTGTTCATCACCCCACCTCTCATCACCGGGTGGGCTGGTATCGACGGGTGTCACGCGCTGACCGGCTCATGTCGCTTGACGTGCAAGGTGACGCACACTTCGCCGGCCTCGATGGTCGCGGTGACGTCATCGACGAGTGCGGTGAGAACTGTCCACCCGAACGTGTTCGTTGCGGGCACGGTGCCCGACATGGTTGTGCCGCGAACCTCGATGCGCAGTGTTCCGAGTGACTCGGTGAACACGCAACGCAGCTCTGTGCCCGAGACGGCGTCCAGCACCAACTGGGCGGCAGCCTCGTCTACCGCAAGACGGAGATCCTCGAGCTGATCAATCGGCAGATCGGCGCGTACCGCCATTGCCGCGGCCATGGTTCGGGCCAGCGAGACGTATTGGGTCTGAGCCGGAAAGCTCACGGTCACGGCGCCTGACATCTGCCCTCCGAGGTTTGTTGTTGCGCGCACGACACCTCTGTCGATTTGGCGCGAGTCAGAGTCTAGATGTCGTCGGTGCGGAAGATAGCCTGCGAGTAAAGAAGTTCCAAGATCCCATCATTGAAGGAATGACGAGCATGGACATACGAATGAAGTGGACCTCGACCCGTTCTGCCCTGGCAGTAGCGTCCGCCGTTGCAGTTGTGTCTTCGATTGTGGTCGTCGCAAGCCCTGCTGCCTCGGCAGCCCCCCACCACCGCACCCTGACTTTCATGGCCTCAGATCCCGTTGGCGGTGTCAACGATGGAGGAAACCCGGGCTCTACTTCCGGCGACGTTCGCACCTACTCGCTCAAGCTTTCCACCACGGCCGGAGCCAAGGTCGGGCGTGCGAACATCGTCATGATTCAGACTTTCCGAGATGCGGGAATTGATACGGTTCTTCAGACCTCGGTGCTCACGATCCCGGGCGGAGCCATCACCTGCCAGGGAATTCTTCACTTCTCGGACATGACCGACATGAAGCAGCGTCCGCTTGACAAGGTCACGACGATCGCCATCACAGGAGGCACTGGCAAGTACGTGGGAGCGGATGGCTATGTCACCTTCGAGATTCTCCCGAACTTCGCCTCGAAGTGGGTTGTTCACCTCATCTGATGAACTAACTCCCGAGTCGAGCCATCGCCTCAAGTGCGGGACCGCTCACGCGGTAGGGGATCCAGTCAGTGAGCGCCTCCGCACCGAGTGATGCATAAAAGTCACGACTCGGGGTGTTCCAGTCGAGCACGCTCCAATCGAGGCGGCCGTAACCCTTGGAGACGCATTCTTGTGCGAGGGCAATGAGCAGGGCCTTGCCGTGGCCTTTCCCACGGAAGGCCGGGCGCACGTAGAGATCCTCGAGGAAGATGCCGTGCCTGCCGAGCCACGTGGAGTAATTGAGGAAGTAACAGGCATAGCCGACGATCTCGTCGGCTTCCTCGGCGACCAGGGCATGTACACGCGGATTCTCGCCAAAGAGGTCACGAGTGAAGTCAGCCTCGGTGGCGATGGCTTCGTCTGGCAACTTTTCATACTCGGCGAGCTCGCGGACCATCGCAATCAATGCGGGAACGTCCTGGGGCTCTGCAGGTCGAAGACTCATGGCCTCAGTATTCGCTCTCGCGAATTCGGGTACGCAAAGACCCACGTCTGGGCGCGGGCGAGCCCGACGTCAGGAAGTATGGCCCCGTGACGAATCTGGACTGGCTGATCGCGATCATCCTCGCGTCAAGTCTCGCCGTGGCTCACCTGACTGCCTCGAAGGTTGCCGCTTGGCCGCAGAAGACTCAGGACTCGTTGGCCTCCGTGGGCGGAGGAGTGGCCATTGCCTACGTGTTCGTGCATCTCATGCCTGAGCTGGCCACCGGGGGCAAGGAGCTCTCGGATGCGAAGGTCGTGCCATTCGCGCCGACTCCAGTGGCTGAGGCAACCCTCTTCCTCGTCGCGCTCATTGGGCTCGTCATCTATTTCGCACTCGATGTCAGGTCAGACGAAGGCCGGCTCTCCTCCAAGCGGGCTTTCCGGATCCATCTGGTGTCCTTCGCGGTGATCAGCGGCTTGTACGCCTACACGATGCCGTCATTGGTCTCCACGGGTTGGGACTACGCAGTGCTGCTGACCACCGTGGTCTTCGCGCACACCCTGCTCGCCGATCGAGCGCTGGCACGTGCGCACCCCCATCAGTTCAACTACGAAACTCGCTGGGTCGGCATCGTCGCGATCTTGCTCGGTTTAGGCGCGGCCTATTTCCTGCCCCCGGCATCCGATGTCGCTCTTGCGATCGCGACAGCGTTCCTTGGCGGCAGCCTCTTAATGACGACCTTCCGCGAGGAACTCCCTGCGGCATCGCGTGCACGGCTGCCATGGTTCCTGCTCGGCACGGCAGTGATGACCGGCCTTCTGATCTTCGTGCTCGACATCAGCAGTCGCGGTCACGCGGCCTGATCTGCACCTCGTTGAGTGGCTGAGATGTGATGAAGCCCCCGCCGTATTCGGCGGGAGCTTCATCATGACGTGCTGAGTCGAACTAGGCCTTCTTGGTCTCCCAGAAGATAGCTGCGATCTCGTCGATCTTGGCGAGCAGTGCATCAGCGACTGCAACGTCGGTTGTCGACTTGGTGCCGCCGGCACCGGCGAGCTTGGTGGCCTCGTTGAAAAGGGTGTTCAGGTTCGGGTACTTCTCGAAGTGAGGTGCCTTGAAGTAGTCGGTCCACAGAACCCAGAGGTGTTCCTTGACCATGCTCGAGCGGTCTTCCTTGATCGCAATGGCGCGAGCCTTGAACTCAGCATCGGAGGAGTCGTTGAACTTGACCATGCATGCCTTGACCGACTCGGCCTCGATGCGTGCCTGAGCGGGGTCGTACACGCCGCAGGGCAGATCGCAGTGAGCGTAGGCAGTGGTGCTGGGGGTGAAGATGCGGGACAGCATGTGAACCCTTTCGGTTGGCGGAACAGCCCCGGGAGACCCGTGTGGCTATGAGGGGAGCCTACCCTCGACGGCACGAGGCGGCAGGATGACCTCATGGGTATTGGCTCAGGTCTGACCACGGTGCGGATCATTGGTCCGTCCATGGAGCCTGCATTGCGCAACGGCGACTGCTGGGTGGTGAGCCGAGGAGGGCGCTTCTCGCCAGGTGATGTGGTGCTGGCCGTTCACCCGCTACGGCCCGACCTGACGATCGTCAAGAGGGTCGTTCGGGCTGAGGGCACGGGCTGGTGGATCGAGGGGGATAACCCGGAGTCCAGTGACGACAGTCGCAGTTTTGGGCCGGTCGACACGGTGATCGGACGACTGGTTTTTCGCTACTCACCCCTTTTTCGCCGGGGCTAGCCCCTCTTCAGACCCTCGCAGGTGCAGTTTCTGAGGGTTCTTGTTGCGAATGCGTGAATTCCCATTACGAATGAGCAACTGACCCGCGCCACTTCGTCCGTTTTGTTAGCCTGCGAGCCGTCGATCTGCGCCCAGCGCCTGTGGAGGATGAGTGGCACCCGGACCCGCCTTGAGCATCAACCACGTCTCTAAGGCGTTCGCCACCCCGGAAGGTGGCGAGGTCCGGGCCCTCGACGATGTCAGCCTTGACGTCAATGACGGCTCCTTCATCGTGCTGCTCGGCCCGTCGGGTTGCGGCAAGACCACCTTGCTGCGTTGCATCGCCGGCCTGGAGACCCCGGATGCCGGCGAGATCCTGCTCCGTGGCGAGCGCATCGATCACGTGCCCGTATGGAAGCGCCGGGTGAACACGGTCTTCCAGTCGTACGCACTGTTCCCGCACATGACCGTCGCCCAGAACATCGCCTTCGGCCTGCAGATGGACAAGGTGGGCAAGGCCGAGATCGAGCGCAAGGTGGGGGAGTCGCTCGAGATGGTGCGGCTGTCGGGCCTGGGCTCGCGTAAGCCGTCGCAACTCTCCGGTGGTCAGCAACAGCGTGTGGCCCTCGCTCGCGCGCTGGCCAAGGATCCTGAGGTGCTTCTTCTCGATGAGCCGCTCTCGGCCCTTGATCTCAAGCTGCGACGCGGCATGCAGACCGAGCTCAAGCGACTTCAGCGCGAAACGTCGATCACCTTTGTGCTCGTCACTCACGATCAGGGCGAGGCCATGGCGATGGGTGATCAGGTCGCGGTGTTCGACTCCGGTCGCATCGTGCAGTTCGGAAACCCAGAGGAGGTCTACCTCCGGCCACGCACGGCATTCGTCGCAGACTTCATCGGCGAGGCCAACCTGGTCACGGCTCATCGCGAGGGTCACTCCCTGTCGATTGATGGCCTCGGTGTGATCGATGGCGCGACGATGGCCAACCCCGAGGCGACGGAGACCGGCGCGGTGACTGTCGCCATTAGGCCCGAGAACATCTCCCTCACCGAGACTGCCGACGGCGCAGGCATCGTGACCGACGTGACCTTCGTCGGCGGTGACATCCATGTCGATGTCGAGCTTGGTGCGAATCGCCTCAATGTTCGAATTCCCTCGCATGGTGCTCGCCCGCCGGGCGTCGGAGCTCGCGTGCACCCGACTTTCCTTCCCCAATCGCTGCGAGTGCTGGCTGACTCGTGACCATTCAGGAGAAGGCGCCCAAGAGCGTCGAATCGCGCACCGCGGGGCAGGGTTCATGGTGGGCCGGTATTCCGGGCATCGCCTACCTGATCGCGCTCGTGCTCGGTCCGATCGTGATCATCGTCATCTACTCGTTCCTCAGTCGCGCAAAATTCG
>CALFIA010000179.1 GCA_937876275.1 uncultured Actinomycetes bacterium
TTGGAGCATGAAGCGAGGAGGAAAACGGAGAGAGCCATCGCGGTAAGTGCTGACACTCTTCGCATTACAGGCCGCCCACTGTTCGCGCCGGCAACTTGGCCTTGTCCACGGCTCGGCGCAAGATCTCCGCGAGATCCTGGTACTCCTCAAGTCGTGAACTCGTGTTGCGAAAGACGAGTCCTACGCGGCGACCAGGTGCAGGTGCAGTAAAGCGAGCAATGCCCAGTGCCGCACCGCGTGCTTCAACGCGTACAGCAGTTTCAGGCAGCAGCGTTGCACCGTGGCCAGCGGAGACAAGCTGCACGATCGTGCCCAGCGATGATGCACGGGCAGGATCCGACCCTGCATCGGCAAGGCCCGCTTGCATGCACACGTCGAGTGCCTGATCGCGAAGGCAGTGCCCCTCATCAAGGAGGAGCAATCTCATGTTCGTCAAACGAGCGAGATCAACGCCTTCGGCATCGGCGAGCGGATCATCAGCCGCGACAGCGAGTACGAAATCCTCGTCGTACACAGGAATCTCGACGAGATTCGGTTCCCCCGTCGGCAGCGCAAGAAGTGCGATGTCGATGTCTCCGTGACGCAAGGCCTCGATAAGGCGAGCGGTTTGATCTTCATGTACCTCCGGCTGAAGATCCGGAGCCTCCTTGCGCAAAGTTCGCAGCACGGCAGGAAGTAGGTAAGGAGCAATCGTCGGAATGATGCCGATGCGCAGACGACCACTGAGCCAGCGCGCGGGAATCGCGGCCTCAGCCACTGCATCCACCGCCTCCACTGCGCGCCGAGCAAGGGGCAGCAAGCTCTCACCGGCCGGGGTAAGCAGCACCTGCCGAGGATTGCGCTCGACAAGTTGCACCTGCAGATTCGTCTCGAGGGAGACCAGCGCCTGGCTCAAGGTGGGCTGGGAGACACCGACGATGGCTGCGGCTTCCCCAAAGTGGAGGGTCTGAGCGATCGCCACGAAGGCACGCAATTGCGCGACTGTCGGCGATTGAGGGCTCATAGAAAAAGACTATGACACGAGAATTCGCGATTGGCCAAGCCTCAGGCCGAAGCGGTGCGGATCCAGGGATCCTTCAATTCGACCATCAACGACTCGAGGGCCGACAGGGGCGCGACATTCGCCCGGATCTGCGCACGCGTGTGCTCGATGGCATCAAGGCGGCGACCTGTGTCGTTAGCCGTGCTTGTGGCCGCCAGTTGAGCCAGCTGCGGACGCATCTCGTCATTGATCAAGGTCACCGGTGAATCGAGTTGAATCATGAGCACATCACGGTAGAGACCGAGCAGGTCAACGAGCGCGCGATCAAGCTGATCACGCACGGTGCGCGTGGCCCGCTTCTTCTGCGAGTCGGTGAGTTCCTTCTGCGCTGACTTCATCAGCTTGTCCATCTTGGCTTTCGTCACGCCTTCGGCACCAGCACCGTAGGTGGTCTCCATCCGCGCTTGCTCCGCGGCATCAAGGGGCTCGGTGATTGCTTTCGCGTCGTCGGTTGCGGCACCGAGCAGATTGTTTGCCGAGGCAAAGCAGCCGGGGATGTCGTGAAGGCTCATCGGGATTCGCAGCACCTCGTGGCGCCGCATGCGTGCATGCTCGTCCCTCGCGAGTGCACGTGCGCGCCCAATGTGGCCCTGCGATGCTCTCGCCGCGAATGATGCCATTGCCGTGTCGACTCCGTACGAGTCGACGAGGAGCTGCGCGACGGAAGCCGTGCTCGGTGTTGCGAGATTGACGTGACGCGTGCGCGACACGATTGTGGGAAGGACATCCTCAACACTGGGTGCACACAGGATCCACACCGTATGCGGCGGTGGCTCCTCGAGCGCCTTGAGCAAGACGTTGACCGCACGCTCGGTAAGACGATCGGCATCCTCGACCACGATCACGTGCCACGGTGCATTCACCGGCGACATCGACGACGTGCGCACGAGCTCTCGTGCATCGTCGACTCCATACGTGAGTTCCGAGGTACTCACGACATCGACATCGGCATGGCCGTTCAGCGGTGCAGTGCGGCAGGCCTGGCAGAAACCGCAGCCGCCTTCAGGGCAGACGAGTGCAGCAGCGAAGCAGGTGGCTGCCGTGGAACGCCCTGATCCCGGGGGGCCGGTGAACAGCCAGGCGTGAGTCATCGACGGGCCGTTCTCGCCACGAAGCATGTGCTGCGCATCAGCAGCTGCACGACTGAGCTGCTCGACGACGGCATCCTGGCCGACCAAGGACGACCAGATGGTCACGAGCGGGCCTCGAGTTCGGCATCAACGCGAGCCCTGATCTCGGCCGCAATCTGCTCAATGGTCTGGCGTGCGTCAACAACGAGATAACGCGCGGGATCGAGTGCAGCGAGAGTGAGAAAGCCCTGCCGCACGCTTTGGTGGAACTCGATCGGTTCGGCTTCCATGCGATCGGGATTCGCGACTCGAGAAAGTCCCAGTGCAGGATCCACATCGAGCACGATGGTCAGATCAGGAATGCAATCTTGTGTCGCCCAGATACTGAGATCACGGATGGTGTCGATTCCCAGCTCGCGTCCGACACCTTGGTACGAAACCGACGAGTCGATGTAGCGATCGCAGATGACCACATCGCCGCGCTCAAGAGCGGGGCGGATCACGCGAGCGACGTGCTCTCCGCGAGCGGCCGCAAAAAGCAATGCCTCGGCACGTGCATCAAGTCCGGTGAACTCCGGGTTCAGCACGACCGAGCGAATGGCCTCGCTCGCAGGCGTGCCGCCGGGCTCACGTGTTCGGACGATGGCATGACCACTCTCGGCGAGATGTGCGGCGAGCAGGCCCTCCTGAGTGGACTTACCCGCGCCCTCGCCGCCCTCGAAGGCGATGAAGTAACCGGTCATGGCTCTACTGTGCCGAAGCCGCGGACTTCTTGGCGGCCTTCTTCGCAGCAGCCTTCTTGGTTGCCTTCACCACTCGAGTCGTGGTCTTGGCCGGCGCCTTGATCGTGCGCTTGGCCACCTTCTTCACGGCCTTCTTGGCGACCTTCTTGGCAGGCTTGCCGTCCAGGGCCTCCTTGGCACGACGCTCGGAAAGCAGATCGCTGGCGCGCTCGACGCTGACCGTCATCGGGTCATCGGCCACGCGAAGCGAAGCGTTGGTCTCGCCGTCAGTGACATACGGGCCGAAGCGGCCTTCCTTCACCACGATCGGCTTGCCGCTTGTCGGATCATTACCGACCTCGCGCAGCGGTGCCTTCGCAGCGCCGCGACCGCGCACCTTTGGCTGAGCGAAGAGCTCGAGGGCCTTGGCGAGATCAATGCTGAAGATCTCGTCCTCACTCGTCAGCGATCGTGAGTCGGTGCCCTTCATGAGGTACGGACCGTAACGGCCGTTCTGCGAGGTGATCTCGACTCCGTCAGCGGGGTCGGTGCCGACAACGCGCGGAAGGCTGAGCAGGCGCAGCGCATCCTCGAGGGTGATCTCGCCGAGGTTCATGTCGCTGAACAGCGACGCCGTGCGCGGCTTCGCCGACTTCGGCGAGCCCTCAGGCAGCACCTCGGTGACGTATGGGCCGTAACGACCGGACTTCGACATGATCTCGAGACCGGTGTCAGGGTCGGTGCCGAGCAGGCGGTCACCCGACGGCATCGCGAGAAGCTCTTCCGCCAACTGCGCGGTCAGCTCATCGGGGGCGGTGCCTACGGGGATGTTGGCTCGCTCCTCGCCGCGCTCGACATATGCGCCGTAACGACCCACGCGGAGGTAGGCATCGGTGCCCTCGATGGGAGTGATCGCGATCTCGCGTGCATCAATCGCGCCGAGATCCTCGGTCAGTGCCTTGATACCGGGGAACTGCCCGTTGACGCTCTCGCCGCCGCGCCAGAATGCGGCGAGCTGCTTAACGCGATCAGTCTCGCCTGAAGCGATGAGGTCGAGAACTTCTTCCATGTTTGCGGTGAACTGGTAATCGATGAGCGAGGTGAAGTGCTCTTCGAGAAGACGGATCACCGAGAAGGCAGTGAAGCTGGGAACGAGGGCCGAGCCCTTCTTCCACACGTAGCCACGATCGACGATGGTTGACATGATCGATGCGTAGGTTGACGGACGACCGATGCCGAGTTCCTCGAGTCGAGCAACGAGCGAGGCCTCAGTGAATCGTGCCGGCGGAGTCGTGTTGTGGCTCGCGGGGTTAAGCGAGTTGGCATGAACGATCTGGCCCTCTGCCATGTTCGGCAGCTCGCGCTCGCGCTCGTCGTCGTCGAGGCTCTCCTCGGTGATGTCCTTGAGTGCAGCGAGGAATCCGGGGAAGACAATGACGGTGCCTGATGCACTGAACTCGGCATCCTTGCCATTGGTCGCTGTTGCACCGACCTTGACTGTGGTGGTGGCGATCTTCGCGTCGACCATCTGCGACGCGACAGTGCGCTTCCAGATCAGCTCGTAGAGAGCGAACTCATCACCATGAAGTTCCTTTGACACCTCGCCAGGCGTGCGGAAGACGTCACCTGACGGGCGAATGGCCTCATGCGCTTCTTGCGCGTTCTTGACCTTGCGGTCGTAACGACGCGGAACC
Organism: uncultured Actinomycetes bacterium; assembly: GCA_937876275.1. Taxonomy (GTDB): domain Bacteria; phylum Actinomycetota; class Actinomycetes; order S36-B12; family S36-B12; genus CAIKZY01. The sequence continues at coordinate 4,529 of CALFIA010000179.1, forward strand.
TCGGAGACATACTCGGGGCCGTAGAGCTCGCGTGCCTGATTGCGTGCGGCATTGAGCGCCTGATCCGACAGCGTGGTCGAGTCGGTACGCATATAGGTGATGTAGCCGTTTTCGTACAGCGCCTGTGCCACGCGCATGGTGCGCTGGGAACCCCAGCGAAGTCGCTTGGAGGCCTCCTGCTGCAGGGTCGAGGTCATGAACGGTGCCGACGGGCGACGCGTGCCCGGCTTCTGCACGACTGAGCGCACAGTGAAGTCGGCGCTGATCAGGTGGTTGGCGAGCTCGTGAGCGGTGAGCTCGTCGAGGAGCACGACGTTCGAGCCCTTGAGCTTGCCCTGCTCGTCGAAGTCCTTGCCTGTCGCAACGCGAACACCGTCGACTGCGCTGAGCTTCGCGTCGAAGTTACCGGGCGCGAACTCGGCGAGGATGTCCCAGTAGTTGCCACTGCGGAACGCGATGCGCTCGCGTTCGCGGTCGACAACGAGACGCACGGCAACTGACTGCACGCGTCCGGCTGAGCGAGCCTCGCGGCCGATCTTCTTCCAGAGCACTTCGGAGACGGGGTAGCCGTAGAGACGGTCGACGATGCGACGGGTCTCCTGCGCATCGACAAGCTGCATGTCGAGGTCGCGCGGGTTGTTGACGGCCGCGCGGATCGCCTCGGGAGTGATCTCGTTGAAGACCATGCGTTGAACGGGAACCTTCGGACGCAGTACCTCCATGAGGTGCCAGCTGATGGCCTCGCCCTCGCGGTCCTCGTCAGTGGCGAGGAGAAGTTCGTCGGCATCCTTGAGAGCCTTCTTCAGCTCCGTGATGGTTGCCTTCTTGGAATCGTGAACGACATAAATGGGCTGGAATTCATCGTCGACATTGACGGCGAGCTTTGACCAGGGCTTCTTGCGGTCTTCCTCGGGCAGCTGAGATGCCTTGGCCGCGAGATCGCGGATATGGCCGACCGAGGCCAGGACCGTGTAGTCGGGGCCGAGGTAGCCCGCGATCTTCTTGGCCTTGGCCGGTGACTCGACGATCACCAGGGTCTTATGCGCCACGAAAGCCTCTCCTTTATATGCACACCGGGATTACTCGGCGGAGTCTGACGGTAGGTCAGCCCCCTCTGTCAAATTCGGGCACCCCCGGAATTCGTCGATTTCCGCCTTCCCCTTCGGGGAAAGCAGTTCGCCCCGTGTCCGATTATCGGAGCACGGGGCGAACTGCTGACCTGCGTTCTAGGCGTTCATGACCTCCGGGTCACCCACGGCGATCGGGCGACGCTTGGAGATGACCACCGAGGTGACCACGATGATCACGGCCACCAGGGCGATGATCCAGCGCAGGGTCACGTTCTCCGCCGTGCCGATGCTCATGGCCACGACAGCCGGGGCGATCAGCAGTGCAACAAGGTTCATCACCTTGATCAGCGGGTTGATGGCCGGGCCAGCGGTGTCCTTGAACGGATCGCCGACAGTGTCGCCGATGACGGTGGCTGCGTGGGCCTCAGAGCCCTTGCCGCCGAAGTGACCGTCTTCCACGAACTTCTTGGCGTTATCCCAGGCGCCGCCCGAGTTCGACAAGAACACTGCCATGAGCACGCCCGTGGCGATGGTGCCGGCGAGGTACGCGCCGAGAGCGCCGACGCCAAGGCCGAAGCCGACAGCGATCGGAGCGAACACCGCGAGGATGCCCGGGGTCACGAGCTCGCGAAGCGAGTCGCGCGTGACGATGTCGACGACCTTGCCGTACTCCGGCTTCTCGGTGCCTTCCATGATGCCCGGGTGCTCGCGGAACTGGCGACGCACTTCGAAGATCACGGCGCCGGCAGCGCGGGACACCGCGTTGATGGCAAGACCCGAGAAGAGGAACACGACTGCGGCGCCGATGATCAGGCCGACCAGGTTCGCCGGGGAGGCTACGTCGAGGATTCCTGCGTACTGCCACGGATCCTTGACGGTGTTCAGGATTTCATTGGCGCCCGACGAATTCGTCGCGCCGATGATGGCATCGCGGAATGCACCGAACAGCGCGGTGGCAGCAAGCACTGCCGTCGCGATCGCGATGCCCTTGGTGATTGCCTTGGTCGAGTTGCCGACGGCGTCGAGGCGAGTGAGCACTGCTGCGCCCTCACCGTGAACGTCGCCCGACATCTCGGCGATGCCCTGAGCGTTGTCGGAGACCGGGCCGAAGGTATCCATCGACACGATGACGCCGACCGTGGTCAGCAGGCCGGTGCCCGCAAGTGCGATCGCGAAGAGCGAGAGCAGCACGGAGCCGCCGCCGACCAGGAATGCGCCGTACACCGCAGCACCGATGAGCAGTGCCGAGTAGACAGCTGACTCAAGGCCGAGCGAGATGCCCGAGAGGATGACGGTGGCCGGGCCGGTCAGCGAGGTCTTGGCGACATCGTCAACCGGGCGACGGTTGGTCTCGGTGAAGTACGCGGTGAGCTGCTGGATAAGTGCTGCCAGCAGGATTCCGATGATCACCGCGAAGATCACGAACAGGCGCGGGTTGATGGTGTCGCCCGACGTGACAGCGTCGATACCGCCGATCGAGGCGATTTCGTCCCAGCTTGCGGGTACCCAGGTGTACACCGCTGCGATGACGAGAATCGCAGAGATCACTGCAGACAGGAAGAATCCGCGGTTGATCGACGACATTCCGGAGCGATCAGACGCACGCGGCGAGACCGCGAAGATGCCGATGACCGCGGTGATAACACCGATGGCCGGGATGATCAACGGGAGGACGAGTCCGAGCTCGCCGAATGCTGCCTTGCCCAGGATGAGCGCGGCGACCAGCGTGACGGCGTACGACTCGAAGAGATCGGCTGCCATGCCTGCGCAGTCACCGACGTTGTCACCGACGTTGTCAGCGATGGTCGCGGCGTTGCGGGGGTCATCTTCAGGAATGCCCTGCTCGACCTTGCCGACGAGGTCGGCGCCGACGTCAGCGGCCTTGGTGAAGATGCCGCCACCGACACGCATGAACATGGCGAGAAGTGCGGCACCGAAGCCGAAGCCCTCGAGAACCTTGGGTGCATCACCCTTGTAGACGAGCACGACGAGTGCGGCACCGAACAGACCGAGGCCGACGGTGAACATGCCTGCCACGCCACCGGTGCGGAAGGCGATCTTCATGGCCTTCTGCTCGCCGGAATCCTTGGCCGCTGCAGCCACGCGGACGTTGCCGCGGACGGCGAGCCACATGCCCATGTAGCCGGTGATGGCGGAGAACACCGCACCCACCAAGAAGAAGATGCTTCGTCCGACGCGCTCGCCCGTGGTGTCTGCCGGAAGCAGGAACAGCACGAAGAACACGACAACAGCGAAGACTGCGAGGGTCTTGAACTGTCGGTTGAGGTACGCCGAGGCGCCCTCCTGGACGGCTGCTGCGATCTCCTTCATCTTGTCGGTGCCCTCATCGGCCGCGAGAACTTCGCGGACGAGGATGGCGGCGACAACGAGAGCAGCGAGCGCGATGACGGCAACAATGACGACGAGCGTCAGGTTGCTTCCGGTCAACTCGATCATGGGTCTCCTCATAGTGGGCGCGGTCACAAATGACCACAACGCGAGGGAGTCTACGCAGCGCCCCTAGGGGCGAGAGGGGGCCTCAATGAGATGTGCGTCTCATTGAGGTGACGATTGGATAACGCCCCGTTTCGGGGTCAGTCAGCTAGAGCCTCGGCAGATCGGAAGAGCGT
>CALFIA010000180.1 GCA_937876275.1 uncultured Actinomycetes bacterium
GCTCGCCGAGATGGCGTTTTCGGGTGGCTTTGGCATCAGCCTGGATGCGGATGTACTGGCGGCAGTGGAGGTCAAGACCCTGGACCGCCTGCTGTTCAGCGAAAGCCAAAGCCGACTGGTGCTGACCATCCCCCAGGACCGCCTGGCCACGGCCGAGCGCATTCTCGCCGGCGTGCCCCACCAGGTCATCGGTCGCGTCACTGCCGAACCCCAGCTGCGCATCAGCGGCCTGGGCAGCGAGCTGCGCGCCGAGCTGGCCAACAGCGACCCGAAGTACTTCATGCCGCAGCAGTTCAACAACCTCGCGAACCCGGCGATCCACCGCAAGACCACTGCCCAGGAAATCTGGAATGACACCGACGGCACCGTCGACATCGTCGTTGCCGGTGTGGGTACCGGTGGCACCATCACCGGCGTCGGTCAGGCACTCAAGGAGCTCAAGCCCTCCATCCAGATCGTCGCCGTCGAGCCTGACGCCTCACCGGTTCTCTCCGGCGGTGCGAAGGGTCCGCACCCTCTTCAGGGCATCGGCGCAGGTTTCGTCCCTGCCGTTCTCGACACCGAGGTCTACGACGAGGTCATCCGCGTCGTGGCCGACGATGCCATGGCGACAGCACGTCGCGCCGCGACCGAGGAAGGCCTGCTGGTCGGCATTTCCTCCGGAGCTGCGCTCTGGGCCGCACGCGAGGTTGCGAAGCGCCCCGAGAATGCTGGCAAGACCATCGTCGTGATCATCCCGAGCTTCGGCGAGCGCTACCTCTCCACCGCGCTCTTCGCCGGCCTCGGCGACTAATCGCTGACCTACGGAGACACTCATGGGTCGCATCGGCGATGAGCTTGCCTCGATCGTCGAACGCGATCCGGCAGCACGCAGTCGCATTGAGGTCGCGCTGCTCTACCCAGGCATTCATGCTGTGTGGGGTCATCGCCTGAGCAGTTGGCTATGGCGTCACCGGATGAAGTTCCTGGGTCGCGCCGTCTCGCAGTTCACTCGCTTCCTCACCCAGATCGAGATTCATCCCGGCGCCACCCTCGGGGCCCGCTTGTTCATCGACCACGGATCCGGCGTCGTGATTGGCGAAACCACGGTGATCGGAGACGATGTCACGATCTATCACGGCGCAACTCTCGGCGGTAACACCCTTGATCCCGGCAAGCGCCATCCCACCATCGGCGATCGCATCGTTGTCGGCAGCGGTGCCAAAGTGCTCGGTGACATCTACGTGGGCTCCGACAGTCGTATCGGTGCGAACGCAGTGCTACTTCGCTCAGTTGCCGAGCATTCGGTGGTTGTTGGAGTTCCTGGCCAGGTCATCGCAGACTCGCGCGGACGCATTCGGCCTACCGGCGAGGATGCCGATCTTCCGGATCCGGTCGGCACGAGCGTGAAGTCATTGCTGCGCCGTGTGGAAGAACTCGAACTGCAGGTGACGGGCCACCTGACGACGTCAAACTCCTACGTCAGCGCGGATGGCGTGTGGCAGACCGAGGATGACTTCTCGATCTAGCAGAACTACTTGCGGATATCGCGCGAGTAGCAGTCGGCTTCAATCTCGACCAGCATGGCAGGGTCGACGAAGGCCACGCCCGAGAGAATCGTGAGTGCCGGACGAATCTCCCCGAAGATTTCGCCATGGGCGCGGGCGACGTCATCCATCGCCTCGGCAGTCGAGACGTAGCAGCGCGTGCGCACGACATCAGCGAGAGTGACGCCCACCTGCGCGATGGCCTTCTCAATCACGCCAAGTGCAGTGAGAGTCTGGTTGTAGGCATCTCCGGGGTGTTGAACGACACCGTCGATCGTTGCCGTCGTGCCGGAGACATGAACGTAATCACCTGCCACCACTGCACGGGAGTAGCCGATCTTGCTCTCCCACGGACTGCCACTTGAAATCAGCTTGTCTGCACCCATGCGGAAAACCTACCGAACGCCCCTGGGCATCGATGAGTCGCTCTCACATCCATCGGATAGGCGACTACTTGCCGCGCTCTTCCGCGATCGAGTTGCCGCCGTCCACGACGATCGACTGACCGGTGATGTACGAGGCACCGGGGGAAGCCAGCCAGGCCACCGCTGAGGCCACTTCTTCGGGCTGCGCGGGGCGACCCATCGGCACAGTGAATCCCTGCTCGTACTCTGCGCCGGTCAGCGCCTCCGTATGGATCCACCCCGGTGCCACGGCGTTACAGGTGATGCCGTGTACTGCCTCATCGAGAGCGAGACCCTTGGTGAGTCCGTTCATGCCACCCTTGGCCGCCGCATACCCGACGAGATTGCGCATGGCCATGTGCGGCCCGGTGATGCTCGAGATCATGATGATGCGGCCAGTTCCCGAAGCGCGCAGGTAAGGCAGGGCTGCCTTAGTTGTCAGGAATGCAGTATCGAGATTGCGACCGATCGCTGCCTGCCACCCGGCAAAGCTGATCTCGGCCACGCCACCCATCTCCGCATCTGCCGGATTGTCATGACTCGTCATGCCGGCGTTGTTCACCAGAACGTCAATACCTCCGAGCTCGCCGGCTACGGAATCGATCACCTCAGCAGTCGCGATCGGATCAGTGAGGTCGCAGCGCGCGGCAATGGCATCGAAGCCGTGCTCATTGAGTTCGATCGCCCGATCGATGACTCGCTCGCCCAGGCCCAGAAGCGCGACCGAGGCGCCTAGTTCGGCGAGTACTCGTGCAGTGACGAATCCGATTCCCATCGCGCTACCTGCACCGGTGACCACGACCCGACGTCCGCTGAATTCCCACATGCCAGACTCTCTCTGTGAGTTCGGTATCCGAGAGTGAGGCCATTGCCATCGCTCATGCCCAGGCTATGGCACGGGAGGACGACGGGTACTTCGATCCGCGTACGGGTCTATTCGTGATGACCGAGGCGTACCACCTGCACCGCGGGGCCTGCTGCGGCAATCGATGCCGGCACTGCCCCTTCGACTATGAAGCCTGCGACTAACTCAGGGGCCTAGGTGACCCGAAGGCAACGTCGCTCGAGCTTCGCATTTCCCAATCGCCCGCACACGTCGCTGGCCGGCACCTGACCTTTGTTGTGCACCGACCAGTACGAACCCATGCCTGCGAGACAAGAGTCCTGAAGCTCTCCCGCATCGGCGCACACGCGTGCACCGATCGTCGGATCATTCGGGTGGTACTTGATCGTGCGACTGCCGACACCCTTGGCACACAACTGCTGCCCGAATCTCGACGGTGCGCCAGAGCACCACTTCATGGCACCGGCAAAGTCATCGGGACGATCGGAAAGCCAGAGCGTTGGCGTGTAGAACCAGCATGAACCGGCATAGGGCATGCGGATTGCCGCACACGTACCTTTGGCAGTATCGACTGTCTCAGCACTCGCACCCTTGTCGGCCGCATGACCGCCGGCTACGTCAGCGCTGAAGAGCTGCATGAAGACGCCCTCACCGCAACGGACCGTGAGAATTCGACGTGGCGCACGATCACAGAGGTCCAATGACTTGGCGACGTCGAGTCCGGTCGCGAACATCACTCCGTGACCTACTCCGTGGAAGCAGGAGCCGTCCTGCTTCGGTGCGCAGATCTTCAAGAGGTCGCGACCAGGATTCTTCGATATCGCGAGCGCATCCTCGATCACTCCGTGCGTGAAGCCTCCCCCGCAAACGTCATTACGCACCGTCAGTGCCTTGCCCGGCTTCCCGTCGGCGAGCTCCAAGGCCTGATGGCCGAGGTCGTGAGCAATCGCATGGCAGACACCTCCGAGCTTCTCGTCTGCACGCGAACGCGTGTCGAGTGCCTCAAGCGCAGCAGCAGAGCCCTGTTCGCGTTGCACTGCGAGCAATTCGTTCCTTACGACGGTGTAAAGGTCGTGAACCGCCGCGAGAGGCGTGGGGGCAGGGCTGTTCATTGTCATGGAGGTGTCATGACTGGCCATGGCGGGAGCACTCGTCGATGAGGCGGCGTCGGTCGAATGCTCGTGACTACCCGCCCCGTTCAGCACGAAGACGAGAGCGCCTGCGATCAGAAGGACCACGACTGCCGCAGCAGTGACAGTCCTACGCATGCTGGCCATCGTAAAGCGGTCGCGTACGGTAAGTGCATGCCTAGCAGGTTTCCGATCGCCGTCGCAGCCTGCCTAGCCGTCGTCACCGTCGGCACCGCCATCCCGGCGCAAGCCGCAGGCGGGCCGATAGCCAAGGGCAGCTGGGTGTTGGCGCCGCAGAGCAAGGACGCGAACGGCGACGGCTTCATTGACGGCGATGGCGGCGTGCCCGCACGAGGCGCCCTGAGCCTCAGCCCCTCGACCACCATGATCGGGGCAGGAAATCATGTTGCCCAGCCCAATGAGCGGCTCATCAATGGGTCACTCTCGTGGTACCTCGGGAACACCTTCGAAGTCACGCTCAACGCATGCGGTTCGAAGGGAGACTCATATACCTGGACAATCACCGGCGCGACAACCGTGCGAACGCCGCCGAAGGCGATCAAGAAATGCACGAGCACTGTCTCGCTACCTGAAGGCGTGTACTCCTTCGATCTTGCAGTGAAGTCCGGCCGGGCAACCGCTCACCGAGTTCTGCGCGGCAGTGTGCGCAACTACGTCTTGGTCTCCATGGGTGATTCCTACGCCTCGGGCGAAGGAAATCCGCGCAACATCGATGCCTATCTCCAGCAGGCCGGACTCTTCACTTCCTTCACCCCCTATTGGGACGACACCTCGTGCGCGCGAAGCACCCATAGCGCGCCCGCACGAGCAGCACTCGCGCTCGAGAAGTCGTCACCTCACTCCAGTGTCACGCTGATTGATGTGAGCTGCAGCGGTGCGACCATCGGCTCGGGAATTCTCGGGCCGCAGTCTCGCGCGGGCCAATCAGTCAGCCAGGTCGAGCAGGTGCGCGCGATCGCCGCCGGTCATCGCATCGATGCCATCACGCTTTCGGTCGGCGGTAACGACATCGGGTTCGGGGCGATCCTGCAGGCATGCGCCACCAAGGCCAATTGCCCCACGCAGCCCTCGACCACTCCCCCACTCAAGGGCTACCCGACCATTCAGGTCGGCGCTCAGGCCAACCTCGCCACCTTGCCCGGCAAGTACGCATCAGTGAACGCCGCCTTGGCCTCCCTGGCGCCAGGGGCACCGGTCTTTCCCACGATGTACCCAGACATCACCAGGGCGGCCGATGGCTCTGCCTGTACCTACCTGACGATGGGGCCCTCAGACTTTGCCTGGGCACGGGCCACTCTCTTGGTGCCTGACCCGCAGTCGCCGTATTCGTATGCGACCACTTCAGGCGCCGCCGTGCCCATGGCTTTGACTGCTGGCACCCTCAACAGCCAGATCGCTGCCACCCACGGGGCATTGGGCTGGTCCGACGTTGCCGGCACCTGGGGCGCCAGCGGAAACTCCTCCATTGGTCACGGAGTCTGTGCGGGCGATCAAGCCTGGACCTTCGGACTCATCAGCCTCGGGCCACTGGCCGCCGCAGCGTTCCACCCCAACCCGAAGGGCCTTGAGGTCATGGGCAAGGCCATCGCCTCCGCCCTTGGATCGGCCATCCACTAGGTCAATGGGAGGCCCGTGAGGCGACCTCATTCACGGTGGTAGTGTTCTCACTTGCACGGCACGCACCGCTAGCTCAATTGGCAGAGCAGCTGACTCTTAATCAGCGGGTTCACAGTTCAAGTCTGTGGCGGTGTACCAGCGGAACCGTCCTCCGGGGCGGTTTTCTGCTTTACCAGGTCGGGAACTGACCTCGTGCTTTCCGGATCAGGCGGACGCGTGCATCAATTTTCGTCCGACCCAATTCGCGCCTGACTTCATTCCTGCCCAGGTGCTCTTAGCGCCGTGAACAAGCTTGTTTTTCGCACTCGTTGCCTTCCTTGCGGAATGGCCCTTGGCGTTTGACCAAGCTCCGGCGGCAGCTCCGCGCATGCCACCCAGAGCGGAGCCGACGCCGACGACAGCGTTAGACGCCATCGCCGAAAGTCCGGCCTTGGCGCCGAAGAACATCCCCGCCGCTCCGCGCGCCAACGTGCCGGCAACACTGTTATGGCTGTTCAGGTGGTCGTTACCCCACTGCTTTCCTCTGTCGAAGCCTTCACCTGCTGACGCCGAGATGCCGCGTGGGGTCCAGCCAGAATTCGCGAGTGAGGTTCGGGCGGCAGCTGCCCCCTCGGAGTAACTCTCTCCGTGCTTGGCGAAGTCATCCTCGGGAACTCCGGCCGCCTCGTGATTAGAGCCATCAAATGAGGGGCGACTGCTGATTCCATTTTCGAGCACATCCGCCTGGCGGGAGCCATCCTTGCCCCACCAGTGCTTGTTCTTCTCAGCGTTTCTTTGGGCTTCCGCACGCTTCTTCGTGCCGGTCAAGTAGTGGTAAGCAGATGCCGTGCCTCGCACGGGAGCGGCTGCAAGGTTCGCACCCGCACTCACGGCGAGGCCACCAAGCCCCATGGCTCCATGGGCATCAGCCGTATGCGCAGCCACCACCTTGGCAGCGCCGCCTCCGATACCAAGAGCAGACTTCGCACCGGCAAGTCCAAACTTGCCCTTTTTCAAATCCTCTTCACCGCCGGTGCCGTCAATCACGTCGGCAGCGTGATTTAGGAGATTGCCAGGCATCTCCAGCACCTTGTTGACCTTGCCTGACAGCGTCGACTTCGGGCTGACGTCGGGCAAAGGCGCATCAAGAGCCTTTCTACCCGGCGTGCCATGCATGAGCCATTTCTCCTTTCCATGCTGGTCCTTTCCGCCATACACGCGTTCTGCGTGGTGACCAAACATGGCTTCTGAATCCGTGATGGACGTTTCTTCCGGGGAGAAATGGCCGGCCTTCTTCACTTCCTTGCCAAGCTCCAACGCCTTACCGTGCGCCCGAATGCCGTCCAGAAGGTATCTACCCTTGGGGTAAATCGGACGGCTAGTACCGTCCTTCATTTTGATTTCGGGACCAACGGCGCGAATGTGCGAGTGAGCCGCCTCGCTGGACAGTTCCTCACCACTAGCCTTCGCGCGCGCTTGCTTGTTCTGAATTTCCGCGAGATCAGAGCGGAACTGGTCACCGTGTTCGTGGAGAGCATTGACGTGCTCATGCAACTTTTGCCGAGTGTCGTCGGCGATGCCTGTGGATTTGATTCCCGCCAACTTCTGCATTCCGTGCGCGCCCGACTGCAGCATGATCCCCACGTGCTTCGTGGTCTCGGCCACGTGAAGTGGCGTATGGACTTCGGCTGCCTCGAGCCCGGCCTGAAGCCCCTCACCCAAAGGACTGTCGAGCCCGCGCATGGCCTTTTGACCACGCCGTTCCCATGTGTGTTTGCCGGCTGTCTTGTTTCCGGACAAAAAGGCACCGGTGCGGGCAATGCCTCCAGTAATCCACGACCCCATCGAACGCGACGACGCAGCCGGAGCCGTACCCATGGAGGGTCGCTCAGACAGGGCATCCCGATGAGCCTCAGAACCCCGCGGCTCAACGTGGCTTTCACTCGGACGCTCGAACATCGCGTCACGATGGACCTCAGCGTCCCGCGGCTCGTCCTCGCTCGTACTCAACCGTGCCGACTCGTCCGTGGATGGCCGCGGGCTTCTGAGACCTTCACTTGCGGAGCTGAAAGAGCCGCGCTCGTCCGCTCCAGATGAACGTTGCAGCGAGGAACGACGCTGCTCATCTAGAACCTGGGGCTCAGGCATGCGGGCTCAATTCGTAGGACTTGGACGAAACCTAGCGGATGCCTTAGAGCCGTGCCGGTGAGACTGCTCGAATCCGTCGGGTATCCATTCCGCTGGTTCCCCCAGGCACGTCAGCGTCGAAATTCGCGCGCACTATGGTTCCTCTTATGAACCGCTCGCCTCGCTTTTCGGGCAGCACGCGCGTCATACGCGGCGCTGCCTTGGGCGTTGCCGCAGTGTTCATCACGATCATGGGCCACTCCGCCGGACACGGTGAGCTTCCTGAGCCAGGCTTACTCCTGCTGCTCCTCCCTCTGGCCGTTGCCCTAGGTGCCCTGGTCGCCCACAAGCAGATCGGAAGAGCGTCGTG
>CALFIA010000181.1 GCA_937876275.1 uncultured Actinomycetes bacterium
GTTCTGACGTGGCAATCGACGTTCAGCTTCCCGAGGCTCCATTCTTCGGCGATCGCATCGTGCGCGGCATCTCACTTGCCGAGTACACGCCTTATCTCGATGAGCGCGCTCTCTTCCTAGGGCAATGGGGTCTGAAGTCCAGCCGTGGCGATGGCCCGTCCTATGACGAACTCGTCGAGACCGAGGGTCGTCCGCGTCTGCGCGAATGGCTTGGCCGAATTCAGACTGAGGGCATGATCGAGCCGGCAGTGGTCTATGGCTACTTCCCGTGCTACTCCGAGGGCGACGACCTCGTGATCGTGTGGCATGAAGGTCCGAACAAGGGCGAAGAGCGTGCGCGATTCACCTTCCCGCGCCAGCGTCGTGACCGTCACCTGTGCCTGTCTGACTTTTTCCGTCCGAAGGAGTCCGGCGAACTTGATGTCGTCTCGTTCCAGGTTGTCACGATGGGTCAGGCAGCCTCGGATGCGACGGGCAAGCTCTTCGAATCCGATTCATACCGCGATTACCTCGAACTGCACGGACTGTCAGTTCAGCTGACCGAAGCGCTCGCCGAGTACTGGCACGCACGCACTCGTGAGGAACTCGGTCTTGGCGCGGAGGATTCCGGCGACATGAGTGAGCTGATCGAGAAGCAGGGCTACCGCGGTTCGCGTTATTCCTTCGGATATCCCGCCTGCCCCGACCTCGAGCAGCAGACCATGCTGATGGAGCTTCTTGATCCCGGGCGTATCGGCGTGGAGCTTAGCGAGGAGTTTCAGCTGCATCCGGAGCAGTCGACGAGCGCGATCATCGCTCATCACCCGGAGGCTAAGTACTTCAATGCGGGCTGAGCCCCTTGCCATGTGAGCTCGCACGTCAACGCGAGCTGATTACCTCTTGGTGAAGGGCGTCTTCTCCAGCCACAGGTCACGTGGCGGTATAGGCGGGGGAGTCCCGCCCTTGGCCGGGCACAGTGCCTGGTGATCGCACCAATCACAGAGCTTCGATGGAGTCGGTGTGAATTCGCTGGCATCGGCTGCCTTGGAAATCGCATCGCGCACCCTGAGCACGCGTTTTTCGGTCGTCAGTAGGTCGGCCTCGGTCGGCTCATACCTGAGAATCTCCCGATTGCCCAGGAAGAGAAGCTGGAGCATCGCCGGCACTTCTTCGTGAATGCGCCACCATGCCAGGGCATAGAAGCGCATCTGGAACATGGGCTTGTCCTGGTACTGCGGTCGAGGCGCCTTGCCGGTCTTGTAATCGACGATGCGAATGCGACCATCAGGTGCCTTGTCGATGCGATCGACGTAACCGCGAATATTGAACGTCGGCGTGAGTGGAGTCTCGAAGCCGAATTCGCGGGCGTGAGGCTCGAGGCGAACGGGATCCTCAATCGCAAAGTACGACGCGATGAGGTCGGGAGCGCTGCCGATGCGATCAACCACTGCCGCGGCAGCCTCGACATCCTCCTCCTGGAGTTCGACCCATGCCGCTTCGAAAAGCTCCTGGGCAGCATCGGGCGTGCGATCGACGGCCGGGAGATCGAAAAGGTCTTCGAGGGCGGTGTGCATCAGGGTGCCCATGATCGCCGCCGGCGCCGGCGCCTCGGGGATGCGATCGATGGTGCGGAATCGAAAGAGAAGCGGGCACGTGGTGAAGTCACCGATGCGTGACGCCGACAGGGATCTCGGAAAGTCGTCGGCACTCATGCGGTCACCCTATGCCGAATGACGGCCGCTAATGTGTGCGCAATGTCATCGATGTCACAAGCGCGTCGCCGGGGTCCTTTTGCCGAGGGCGATCTGGTGCAGTTGACCGATCCCAAAGGGAAGTTGCACACGATCACCTTGACTGCGGGCAAGGTCTTCCACACCCATCGGGGACAACTCCCGCATGACGACATCATCGGCACACCGGATGGCTCTGTTATCGCGTCGTCCAATGGCAGTTCGTACCTCGTGCTTCGGCCGCTTCTCGATGACTTCGTGCTGTCCATGCCCCGAGGTGCCGCCGTGGTGTACCCGAAGGATGCGGCACGCATCGTGGGTCTGGCCAACTTGCATCCGGGCTCCCGTGTGGTGGAGGCAGGTGTCGGTTCGGGGGCACTGTCGTGCTCGCTGCTGCGGGCTATCGGCGACGACGGCGAGCTGCACAGCTTCGAGATTGACCCGGCGCAGGTGGAGCACGTCAAGCAGCGCTGCCTGCCCGGCGAGCTGAACTTCCCGCTGCTGGAGGAGTACGACTTCCGGGCGGACAGCGTGAACGCGGAGATCGGAAGAG
>CALFIA010000182.1 GCA_937876275.1 uncultured Actinomycetes bacterium
ATCATCATCTGCGTGCCCTGCGGATCCACCCAGGTGGAGCGCCGGGCCATTCGCGAGTCGGCCCTGGGTGCAGGTGCCTCCGAGGTTTACCTGATTGAAGAGCCCATGGCCGCGGCCATCGGCGCCGGCCTGCCCGTGCACGAGCCGACCGGCAACATGGTCGTGGACATTGGTGGCGGCACGTCTGAGGTCGCAGTCATCTCGCTCGGCGGCATTGTCACCAGCCTGTCGGTTCGCGTCGGTGGCGATGAGCTCGACAACGCGATCATTCAATACGTCAAGAAGGAGTACTCGCTCATGCTGGGCGAGCGCACCGCTGAAGAGATCAAGATGGCCATCGGCTCTGCCTTCCCGCTCCCGGAGGAGAACAACGCCGAGATTCGCGGCCGTGACCTCATCACCGGCCTGCCGCGCACCGTCGTGATCACCGCCGAGGAAATCCGCCGAGCCATCGACGAGCCCGTGAATGCCATCGTGGCGGCGGTCAAGGCCACCCTTGACCGCACTCCGCCCGAGCTCTCCGGCGACATCATGGATCGTGGCATCGTTCTCACCGGTGGTGGCGCACTGCTGCGCGGCCTTGATGAGCGCCTGCGTCACGAAACGGGTATGCCGATCCTCATCGCCGACCGCCCACTCGATTGCGTTGCCCTCGGTTCGGGCAAGTGCGTCGAGGAATTCGAGGCCCTGCAGCAGGTGTTGGTCTCCGAGCCGAGACGCTAACGCATGTTTCCGCGTCGCTTGCGCGTCGTCGTTGCGGTGCTGATCGGCGTTGCCCTCACGTTCGTCATCCTCGATCTTCGAGGCGGGCAAGGCCCGTTCACGTCAGTACGCAATGTCGCCTCCTCTGTTCTCGGTGGCATCGAGCGTGGTGCGGCCACGGTGTTCTCGCCCATCACCGGCTTCGCGGATTTCTGGACCAACACCCGCGACCAGAAGGCACGCCTCGACGAGCTCGAGAAGAGCAACGCGGAACTCCAATCCGAGGTCAAGCGTGCCGCTGACGATCGTGCACGTGCGTCGGCTCTTGACGGAATGCTCAAGGTCGCAGGACTTGGTCGTTATCGAGTCGTGCCTGCAGAAGTGATCGCAGTAGGGCCGTCGCAGGACTTCACCTGGACAGTGACGATCGATGCCGGAAGTGATGACGGCATTGAGGTCGACATGACCGTGCTGAACTATCAGGGCCTCGTCGGTCGAGTGAGCAATGTCGAGAAGCGCACCTCGACAGTCGTCCTCATAGTCGATCCCTCTGTCTCGGTAGGTGCACGCGTCGCGGGCTCCCAGGAAATCGGCATCTTGTCGGGAACGGCTAAGCAGAGCGAACTTCAGTACCAATTACTGGATCCCTTGGCTTCGCTCGACAAGGGCGCTGCGCTCGTCACGTTCGGCTCGAAGGACGGCCGCCCCTATGTGCCCGGCGTTCCGATCGGCGAGGTGCTCAGCGTTGCCGGCACCGCCGGTCAGCTCAGTCGCGTGGCAACCGTGCGACCCTTCGCCGATATCTCGACGCTGAGCATCGTGGGTGTCGTGGTGCGACCCCCGCGTACTGACCCGCGTGATTCAGTGCTTCCCGCTGTGCCCGATGCTCCGGCAGTCACGGCCGTGCCGACTCCCACACCGACTCCGGCTGAGTCGGCCGCTCAACTGAGCGTGCCCAGCGAAATGCCGGCCACTGACGTGACCCCGTCGCCATGAGTGCGATCTCTCCCGCAAGGGCGGCACGCTCATGAACATCAAGGCACGCCAGGCGATGATCATTGCGTCGGCGATCTTTATAGCGGTGATCGTTGAGCTCACCTTGCTCAGTCGACTTGGTTTGCCAGGTGCCACGCCTGATCTTGTCGTGGTGACGATCGTCGCCCTCGCGCTCGCGTATGGCCCATTGCCCGGCGCGATCGCGGGCTTCTCGGCCGGAATCCTGCTGGGCCTGGCTCCACCGTTCGACGGCATTCTCGGACTCGAGGCGATCATCTTCACCTTCGTCGGCCTGATCACCGGAGCCGTGGTCGACCCACGCGACCGATCAGTGCCAGTGATCATGGGAATGGTGGGCTTGAGTACCGGTGGCGTGGTGATCGTGAATGCACTGCTTCTCGCCGTGCTCAGCGGGGACCGCGTGGTCTGGGAGAACATCCCAAGCCTGGCTTTGACCTCAGCCCTATACGGGTTGATCCTCGCCCCCATCGTCGTTCCCGGAATCGGACGAATCGTGCGATCCCTCACGCCTGAGGTCGCCATCGTCTGATTTCACGGGGAATCTGACCTGATCCGAACGTGAATCCGGCCCCCGAATTCGGCTGAAACCGCATGTCCGTCGTACCGTCTAAGCAGGAGTGGGCTGCCCCTAGGGGGCGCGGCCCGAATGAGAGCAGCCAGGCCTCGGCCGGCGTGAGGGCAGGAGGCAGATGAACGCGCGTTCAAACCTGCGCCTGCTCGTGCTCGGAGTGCTGGTTGCTTCACTTCTCGGCACCTTGATGGCCCGACTGTTCTATCTGCAGGTGGTCTCGGGCGCCGAGTACCGCTCGGCAGCCGAGAACAACACGGTGCGAGAGATCGTGAACCCGGCCGTGCGCGGGCTGATCCTCGATCAGGCAGGTCGTCCGCTCGTGTCCAATCGCACGTCTCTCGTGGTCACCGTCGATCGTGCAGTACTCGGTCGACAGCCCAACGATGGCGCCGACGTCATCGCGCGTCTGGCCAAGGTGCTTCAGGTTCCGACCACCGACATCACCGACCGGCTCAAGCCCTGCGGCACTGAGGGTGCGAAGCCGCCGCCCGTCTGCAGTGCGAGAACAATCTGAAACAGATTGGCCTCGCCGTGCACAACTACCACGATTCCTACGGCTGTTTCCCGACGGCGGGCA
>CALFIA010000183.1 GCA_937876275.1 uncultured Actinomycetes bacterium
GGCAAGCTCTTCGCGCGCATGATCAAGAACATCGAAGTTGCCGCGCGTACGGGCGGAGCCGACCCAGCCGGTAACCCCACGCTCTATGACGCCATTCAGAAAGCCAAGAAGAGCTCCGTTCCCGCCGACAATATTGATCGCGCCGTCAAGCGTGGTTCTGGCGCAGAAACCGGCGGCGCCGACTGGCAGACCATCATGTACGAGGGTTACGGGCCCAACGGCGTAGCCGTCCTGATTGAGTGCCTCACCGACAACCGCAACCGGGCGGCCGGTGAGGTTCGTGTCGGCATGACCCGCAACGGGGGCTCTATGGCCGATCCCGGCTCGGTCTCCTACCTATTCACCCGCAAAGGTGTCGTGATCGTGCCAAAGACTTCTGACCTGACCGAAGATGACCTGCTCATGGTCGTTCTCGACGCGGGAGCCGAGGAGGTCAACGACCTCGGAGAGTCCTTTGAGATTGTCTCGGAGGCCACTGACCTCGTAGCGGTGCGTACAGCGGTCCAGGCGGCCGGAATGGACTACGAATCAGCTGATTCCACCTTCATGCCCACCATGACCGTCGAGCTCGACGAGGAGGGTGCCAAGAAGGTCTTCCGACTCATTGAGGCCCTTGAGGATTGCGACGACATCCAGAACGTCTATGCGAATTTTGACGTCAGCGACGAGGTCATGGCGGCGATCGACTAGGTCTCAAGCCCAGGCCGCCGCGCCGATTCAGTGCTTGGCGGCGTTCACTCAGGCCATTAGAGTGTCGAACACATGTTCGGATAAACTCGGAGGCTTGATGCGCGTGCTCGGGATCGATCCCGGCCTGACCCGTTGTGGGGTGGCTGTCATTGCCGGTGCCCCTGGTCGACGTCTCGATGCCCTCCACATAGGTGTCATCACCACCTCACCCGATCTTCCATTGCCAGAGCGGCTGCTGCTCGTTGAGCAGGCTCTTGAGTCGCTGGTGGAGCAGTTTGAGCCCGATGTGGTGGCCGTCGAGCGCGTCTTCAGTCAGCACAACGTACGCAGCGCCATGGGAACCGCCCAGGCCGCGGCAATGGGCTTCCTCGTGGCTGCCCGTCGCGGTATTCCTGTCGCCTCCCATACGCCGACTGAGGTGAAGGCTGCGGTGACCGGCAATGGCCGCGCCGATAAGGCCCAGGTCACTGCGATGGTGACACGGCTCTTGCAGTTACCGGAGCCTCCCAAGCCGGCCGACGCCGCTGACGCCGTGGCTATTGCCGTGTGTCATGTCTGGCGAGGAGCGGCCCAGGCGAAGATCAGTGCCGCACTCGAGGCGGCCGGCCGATGATTGCCTTTGTTCGTGGAACAGTGGTCGGCATCAGTTCCGACTCGCTTGTCATTGACGTGGGACCCATCGGGATGACAGTGACCGTGACTCCGGTGACGGCTCTGACCGTGCGCGTTGGCGAACACATTCAGCTGATCACCTCGATGGTGATTCGAGAGGACTCCTGGACTGTATACGGATTCCTCGACGCCGACGAGAAGTCGGTCTTCGAGCTGGTGCAGACAGTCAATGGCATCGGACCTCGCATCGCTCTAGCCGTACTCGCCACGATGACCCCTGATGATCTGCGTCGCGCCATCGCCTCGGATGACACCAAGAGTCTTACCAAGGTCTCCGGTCTAGGTGCCAAGGGCGCTCAACGAGTGATCCTTGAACTCCGTGACCGAATCGGGCCGGCTTCGTCGGGTTCGCCCTCGTCGTCTGTCACAACGGGGGGCTGGCAGGCAAGTGTTCATGCGGGGCTCACTTCGCTCGGATGGTCTGCAAAGGAAGCGGATGTCGCTATCGCAGAGGTGACATCACTCGCTGATGAGCAACTGGCTGGCGCCGCAGCTGATATTCCCGTACTGCTCAAGGCAGCGCTTCGCTCATTGGATAGGTCCTGATATGGCGCGTGATGAGAGCATCGTGGATGCACAGCCGTATCCAGAAGACCTCGTCGTTGAGGGTGCTCTTCGGCCTACCCGGTTGTCTGAATTCGTCGGACAAGAACGCGTCAAGTCGCAGCTGGGTCTCGTTCTTGAAGCTGCCGGGCGTCGCCAGCGCCCCGCCGATCACGTACTCCTCAGCGGCCCTCCAGGACTCGGAAAGACCACGCTCGCAACGATCATTGCCGCCGAGATGCAGGCACCGCTGCGCATCACGTCAGGCCCTGCACTCCAGCACGCGGGTGATGTCGCCGCGGTGCTCTCGAGTCTGCAGCCCGGCGAGGTGCTGTTTCTTGACGAGATCCATCGCACGTCGAGGCCCGCCGAGGAAATGCTCTACCTGGCCATGGAGGATTTTCGCGTTGACGTCGTCGTCGGAAAGGGTCCGGGAGCGACAGCGATTCCGCTTGAGATCGCGCCGTTCACTCTTGTCGGGGCCACCACGCGAGCAGGTCTTCTGCCAAGTCCACTGCGCGATCGGTTCGGATTCACGGCGCACCTGGACTTCTACGATCCAGGTGATCTCATCGTCATCATCCAGCGGTCGGCATCCCTACTCGAGATGAACATCTCCGATGACGGTGCGGCCGAAATCGCAGGTCGTTGCCGCGGCACGCCGCGAATTGCCAATCGTCTTCTGCGTCGAGTCCGCGACTGGGCTCAGGTGCATGGCAGCGGGGATATCGACCTCTCCACGGCCCAGTCCGCACTCGATTTGTACGAGGTGGATCATCTGGGGCTCGATCGGATCGACCGTGCCGTACTTGACCTGCTCGTGCGCCGATTCTCCGGTGGACCTGTCGGGCTGTCGACGTTAGCCGTGGCCGTCGGAGAGGAGCCCGAGACCATCGAAACCGTGGCTGAGCCCTTTCTGGTTCGCCTCGGTCTCGTCATGCGAACCCCCCGCGGTCGGGTCGCGACGCCAGCGGCCTGGGCGCACCTGGGCCTAAGCCCGGAGAGCGCGCAGGGCACACTCGATCTGTAGCCGATGGGGGAGCCGATAGGCTGGTCCGACTGCGCCCGACCGGGCTAATCGAGGAGTACTACATGCAGAACATCGGCAGTTTCCTGCCTCTGATCCTGATCGTTGCCGTGTTCTACATTCTGATCATCCGCCCCTCGCAGAACCGCAAGAAGAAGATGGCAGAGCTCATCTCCAACGTGGGACCAGGCACCGACATCATGACCAGTGCGGGGATCTTCGGCACAGTCGTGTCCTCGACCCCCGAGCAGATCGAGTTGTCGATCGCTCCAGGCGTCGTGATCCGGATTCTGCCTGCAGCCGTGTCGCGCGTAATTACGCCCGTTGTCGACGCCCCGGCCGAGTAGAGGAACAACTGTGGCTCGTCCTGTTACGTCTGCACGTCCGCTCCGGCTTCTGCTGGCCCTGACGATCCTCATCGTGGGCTTGGCGGCCTGGTCCTTCTGGCCCGGCACCGATCACTCCGTAAAGCTCGGCCTGGACCTCAAGGGTGGCACCCAGATCACCCTCCAGCCGAAGCCTGTCGTCGCCGGGGCCACCATCACCGACGAGCAGCTTCAGCAAACTGTCTCGATCCTCAGGCAGCGCGTGGACGGCCTCGGTGTTGCCGAGTCGGAAGTCACCACGCAGGGGAGTGGCGATGGTGCCACGATCGTGGTCTCGGTGCCGGGGCTCTCGCAGGATCGACTCCTTGAACTCGTGCAGCGCACGGCCTTGCTCGACTTCCGTCCGGTGTGGGCGATCTTGAACCCGGCCTCGGCAGCAGCTGCGTCCGCATCGCCCAGCGCGTCTGCTTCACCGTCGGCATCGCCCAGCGCGTCACCAGGAGCTTCGTCAGCTTCGCCTGCGCCGTCGGCCAGTGCGTCGCCGTCTGCGAGCGCATCGGGCACTGCCGTGGCAGGCACCACCATCGTTCAGTCAGCGGACAACTCCGCTGCTTTTCAAGAACAGGTAGCAAATCTCGACTGCTCCAACCCCGAGGTCTATAAGGGCGGTACGCCTGATGACCCGACCAAGTGGCTGGGTACGTGCGAGAAGACGGGCGGAGCCAAGTACAACCTGCAGCCCGCTTTCATCAAGGGCACAAACGTCACCAGCGCGAACGCCATGATGCAGCAGAACGGTGTCGGCTGGGTGGTCTCCCTGCAGTTCGACTCCGAGGGTGCATCGGCACTCGCCGAGGCATCGAAGACGTTGGCGGCGCTACCGGAATGCGGAACCGCCGGAGCCAACCCCTGTAATGCTTTCGCGATCGTGCTCGACGGAACTGTCGTCTCGGCTCCGCGATTCAACGAGCCGATCCTGGGCGGCCAGGCTCAAATCGAAGGCAACTTCACGTCACAAGAGGCCAACGATCTCGCTGCAGTCCTGAAATACGGCGCGCTCCCAGTGACCCTGGAACCGGTTGACGTAACTTCGATTTCACCGACGGTCGGCAACGATCAGCTGCGGGCAGGAATCCTCGCCGGTCTGCTCGGCCTGGTCCTGGTCATGATCTACCTGCTCTTCTACTACCGCGCACTGGGAATCGCAGCCATTGCCTCGCTGGTCGTGGCCGGCGTGATCGTGTACCTGAGCCTCGTGGTGCTCGGCAAGGCCATCGGCCTGACGCTAACACTCGCGGGAGTGGCAGGAGCCATCGTTGCTATCGGCATCACAGCCGACAGTTTCATCGTCTACTTCGAGCGCATTCGCGACGAGATTCGCGAGGGCCGATCGCTGCGGCAGGCGTGTGACAGTGGCTGGGTCCGAGCACGTCGCACCCTTCTCGCAGCCGACTTTGTCTCGATTCTCGCGGCGGTGGTGCTCTACGTGCTCTCCGTCGGCAGCGTGCGCGGCTTCGCCTTCGTGCTGGGTCTGACCACCGTAATCGACATCATCGTCGCCTTCTGGTTCACGCATCCCCTCGTCGTCTTGATGGGACGCACGGCATGGATGCAGAAGGGCTCGCGCTGGACCGGTCTGAGCACCAACAAGCTGTCCGCTCCCGATTCATCCATGCCACCGTCCGTCGCCGGGGCAAGACGTCGTGAGGCGAAGGAAGGTGGCCAGTCATGAGCAATCTCGGACAGCGTCTCTACAGCGGTCAATCGTCGATTGACTTCGTGGGGCATCGCCGACGTTGGTACATCATCTCGGCCGTCATCTTGATCATCGCCGTCGGAGCCCTGCTCTTCCGCGGATTGAACCTGGGAATCGAGTTCCGCGGCGGCGCCGACTTCTCCCTCCCGCAGGCAGCGTGCAGTGTCGAGGAGGCTCGGACCGTCGCTGAGGCCGGTAGCGGTGCTCAGGCAATCGTCACCAAGACGGCATCAGGCACGATCCGCGTGCAGACCGAAACCCTAACCCCCGAGGAGAGCGTCGTTCTCGGAGCCGAACTGGCGAAGGCCTGCAAGATCAACGCATCAGATGTGAAGACCCAGGTGGTCGGCCCCACGTGGGGTGCCGAGATCTCCAAGAAGGCGCTTCAGGGCCTCATCGTCTTCATCCTGCTGGTGACGGTGTTCCTGAGCATCTACTTCGAATGGCGCATGGCCATCGCAGCGCTGCTCGCACTCCTACATGACCTCGTCATCACAGTGGGTATCTACGCACTGACAGGTCTCGAAGTAACGCCCGCGACGGTCATCGGCTTCCTGACGATTCTCGGGTACTCGCTCTATGACACTGTCGTGGTGTTCGACAAGGTCAAGGAGAACACTCGCGGGATCACCGGGCAGGCGATGCAGACCTATAGCGATGCAGCGAATCTGGCGGTTAACCAGACGTTGATGCGAAGCATAAACACCTCGATCGTGGCGTTGCTGCCGGTCATGGCCATCATCATTGTGGGCGCGGGCTTCCTCGGCGCGGGCACCTTGCTGGATCTTGCCGTCGCTCTGGCAATCGGCATGGCGGTCGGTGCCTACTCCTCGATCTTCATCGCTACTCCGTTCCTGGTCTCCCTCAAGGAGGCGCAGCCGGAGATGAAGGCCCTGCGCACGCGGGTGCTCGCGCGGCGCAATCAGTCGGCCAAGACCACTGATACGCAGACCGCCGACGATTCCGACTCATCACCGAGCGGACAGAGCCGACGTAAGCCCCGTTCACGTCGCTAGACGTGCGCATGCACACGTGATCGCAGTGCTGGCCGTAGAATCGAGCAGCGCATAAGGAGACCACGTGGCGGATGAGGGAGTGCAGGCAGGCACCGTTGCCATGCCCTCGTCGGCCTCGGAGCAGGGGGGATTCCGGTCTCGGCTCTCCCGTTTCGTGACTCCACGGGCTTCGCATCCCGAGCTCGAGCCGCTCTTTCGGACGCTGAGGCAGTTCCACCCCAAGAGCGATACCCGGGTACTCGAGCGGGCCTACGACATGGCCGCGTACCTGCACCGCGAACAGACTCGCCGTTCGGGGGAGCCCTACATCACTCATCCCTTGGCAGTAGCCACGATCCTGGCGGATCTCGGCATGACGACGCCCACGCTTGCCGCTGCGCTTCTCCACGACACCGTCGAGGACACCGGCTACTCGCTCGATGCTCTGCGCGAGGATTTCGGCGACGAGATCGCTCAGCTTGTCGACGGCGTGACCAAGCTCGACAAAGTGAAGTACGGCGAGACGTCGGCGTCAGAGACCGTGCGCAAGATGGTCGTGGCAATGGCGCGCGATATTCGCGTACTCGTTATCAAGCTCGCAGATCGCCTTCACAACATGCGCACACTTCGATGGATGTCTGAAGAGAGCCAACAGCGCAAGGCTCGAGAGACCCTTGAGATCTATGCTCCGTTGGCGCATCGCCTGGGAATGAATGCGGTGAAGTGGGAGCTTGAGGATCTCGCGTTCGCGACGCTTCACCCGAAGATGTATGACGAGATCGTTCGCCTGGTCGGCCAGCGAGCTCCTTCGCGCGACCAATATCTGCGCAGCGTCCTCGATGACATTGAGGATGATCTGCGCGCCAGCAAGATACGCGCCTCAGTGACGGGCCGACCGAAGCACTACTACTCGGTCTACCAGAAGATGGTCGTGCGCGGCCGCGACTTCGCGGAGATCTACGATCTCGTCGGAGTTCGCATCCTGGTTGATTCGGTTCGTGACTGCTATGCGGTTCTTGGCGTTCTCCACTCGAAGTGGAGCCCGGTTCCCGGACGCTTCAAGGACTACATCGCGATGCCCAAGTTCAACATGTACCAGTCCTTGCATACGTCGGTAATCGGACCGCAGGGCAAGCCGGTAGAACTCCAGATCAGAACCTTTGACATGCACCGGGCGGCTGAGTTCGGTGTCGCGGCACATTGGCGCTACAAGCAAAGTGATGTTGGCGGCAAGACGGGGCCCGATGATTTCGGCTGGCTTCGCCAGCTCATGGAGTGGCAGCGCGAGACTGAGGATCCTGATGAGTTCATGGATGCCCTGCGCTACGACCTCGGCTCCTCGGAAGTGTTCGTCTTCACCCCCAAGGGCGATGTAGTCGCATTACCGACATCCGCCACCCCTGTCGACTTCGCATACTCAGTGCACACAGAGGTAGGCCATCGATGCGTAGGCGCTCGGGTTAACGGGAAACTCGTGCCGTTGGAATCCACGCTCGACAACGGCGATGTGATCGAGATCTTCACATCCAAGGCCGAGGGTGCCGGACCCTCTCGCGACTGGCTGAATTTCGTCGCCTCAGCGCGTGCCAAGAGCAAGATCAAGGCGTGGTTCTCGCGTGAGCGCCGTGACGAGGCCATTGAGCAGGGCAAGGAAGCCATCGTCCGAGCGATGCGGAAGCAAGGACTTCCGCTTCAGCGTCTCTTGACCAATCAGTCGCTGAGCGGCATTGCAGCGGAGTTTCATCAGCCTGACGTGTCGGCCCTGTACGCCGCTGTGGGGGATGGTCGAATTGGCGCCACCACCATCATCAGTCGACTCGTAGATGCGGCCGGGGGTGTCGATGGTGCCGCAGACGACGTCGCTGAGGCCTTCGTGCCTTCCGGGATCTCCAAGCGCACCAGAACGGCCGGCGACGTGGGCGTGGTCGTCAAGGGCGCCGACGATGTGTGGGTAAAGCTCGCACGCTGCTGCACTCCGGTACCCGGCGACACCATTCTCGGTTTCGTGACGCGAGGGGCGGGGGTGTCAGTTCATCGTGACGATTGCATCAACGTTCCCGGACTACGCGCCGAGCCAAGCCGTATCGTCGAGGTGGAGTGGGCGCCGACATCCAGCAGTCTCTTCCTGGTGAATATCCAGGTGGAGGCACTGGATCGGGCGCGACTACTCAGTGACGTCACCAGAACCCTGTCTGACACACATGTGAATATTCTCAGCGCCTCGGTTACCACCTCGCGCGACAGGATTGCCTACTCGAGATTCACTTTCGAGATGGCGGATCCGAAGCATCTCGGCTCCGTGATCAAGGCTGTGCGTAATGTCGAAGGCGTCTACGACGCCTATCGGGTCTGAGTTCAGCCGCTGAAGTCGCTGGCAGCCTTCTCGGCGGCCGCGAGCAGAGCCTTTGTTCCCTCGATTTGATCCGCGATCTTGCTTGCTGCGGCGGAATCACCCTTTGCCACTGCGGCATCGTGCTGCTTCTGCAGCTTCTCAATGGCTCCGCTGAATGCGAAAGCTGTCGACTCGGCGCGCGAACGAGCCTCGGGATTACTTCGCTTCCACGAGTCAGACTCGGCGGTGCGGATGGCCTCTTCAACACGCTTAAGCCGCTTCTCAAGGCGATCGCGATCACCTCGGGGAATATCGCCGGATTTTTCCCAACGGTCCTGAATCTCCCGCAGAGAGGTCTTCGCAGTCTTCACATCGGTGATGGGCAGGATCTTCTCAGCCTGAGCGACTAGAGCTTCTTTGGCCGGGACGTTGACCTTGAGCACCTCTTCAGCAGCGGTCTCAGCACTCGTCTTGGCGGCATAGAAGGCATCCTGCGCTGCCTTGAATCTCTTCCACAGCTTGTCCTCATCGGCCCGCGAACCACGCGGCGCCTCTTTCCACTCACCGAGCAGATCGCGAAGCTTGCGACCAGTTCCGGCCCAGTCGGTCGATGCCGACAGAGTCTCGGCCTGGGCGATGAGCTCGCGCTTACGCGTTAAGGCCACCTTGCGCGTCGAATCGAGATCCGAGAAGTGAGCCCGACGGCGCTTGTCGAACTCAGTGCGGGACTGACTGATGCGCTTCCAGAGTTCCTGCTCAGTTGGACGGTCTGCTCGCGGTAGAGCCTTCCATTCCTCCACCAGTGCGGCGTATCGCTCGGTCGTGGCCTTCCAGGCGGTGGAGGCTGAAAGAGACTCTGCCTCCTTGGCCAATGACTCGCGTGCAGCAATGCTCGCGGCACGTTGCTCGGCCTTGGCCGCCTGCTGGGCAGTACGGGCCGTTTCGATGGAAGACGCCAAGGCATCACAGGAAAGCTGCAGAGCGGCCACGTCGCCCACGAACGAGCGAGAGGCCAATTGCTCTCGCACTCGAGCCAAGACTGCGCCCGCCTGCTCAGCCGATGCCTTGCCGTCGGAAAGACGAGACGAAATCAGGGAGATCTCAACTGCCATGTCGTCGTACTTGCGCTGGAAGAACGCCAGGCCTTCTGCAGGAGTTCCTGCGGCGTATTGTCCGACCAGTACCTCACCCTCAGGGGCAAGCAAGTACACCGTGCCGTCGTCGGTCACGCGACCGAAGGGCGAGGGTGCTGTCGGCGCCGCAGGCGCAGGTCGACGAAGTGCCGATGGAGTCGGCACCGGGCCGGTGAGCTCGGCCATGGAATCTCCTGACTGTGAAGTAACGATCACACGCTATCTGAGGGTGGAGCGCGGCTCTGCGGTCAGGCGGCCTTCACCGAGGCCGACTCAATGAACACCGGCTGGCTAGGAGTTCCGTCCGAGGAACCGCCCGAGACGCCGGCAGCAGCGATCTCCTGAACCAACTCGAGCCCTGAGGTGACTTTCCCCCAGATGGAGTAGCCGGCGGGCAGGACGGTGTCCTTGTAGACGATGAAGAACTGCGAGCCGCTCGTGCCCGGGCCAGCGTTAGCCATGGCCACTGTGCCAGCGGGGTACGTAACAGCTCCTTCCGCCACCTTGGTGGGGAGATTTTCATCGGGAACGGTGTAACCCGGACCTCCGGTTCCATCACCCTTGGGGTCACCGCACTGGAGGACGAAGATTCCCTCGGTCGTGAGCCGGTGGCACGTCGTGTTGTCGTAGAAGCCCTGTGAGGCGAGGAAGGCCTCCGAGGCGATCGTCTGGGGGGCTGCCGCGTCGAGGGCGATGGTGATGTCACCGCAATTGGTGTTGAGAACGATGGACGAGCCTGCTGCTGGTGCATCCGTGGGCGCAGTCTTCCACGACAGATTGTCAGCACGGGCCTTTCCCGGAGCGGTGCAGTCGAGACTGCCTTGCGCTTCCCCAGTTGGTTCCGCGCTGGCGCTAGCGGCTGACGCCGAGGCCGTCGGCGTGGCCGGAGCCGCGGCGGTGGAGTCGTCTCCACCACGGCCGACGAGGATCCAGCCCACGGCACCGACGATCAGTACCAGGACCACGATGACCGCGATGAGCTGCTGCCGCTTGCGACGCTTGGTTGCGAGTTCGGCGCGACGGTGCTCCTGGCGCTCGTACTTCTCGCGTGCCAGTTGCTTTTGCCTCTTAATGCCGGACATACCGCTCCTCGAAATCTGACGGAGCGCCAGTCTAGACAGGGCAGGAAGGGGCCGATGTGAGGCGACTAGACTTCAGCGACCGTTCGAGACTGCAATCGGAGGCTTTGTGCTCATCGCAGGATTTCCTGCCGGCTCATTCGGCACGAATTGCTATGTCGTGGCCAATGGCCCCGGCGAGCCTTGCCTGATTGTCGATCCGGGCCAAGACGCCATTGACGGGGTCATGGAGATCGTACGAGAGAACAGGCTTGCCCCCGCCGCGGTGCTTCTGACTCATGGTCACATTGACCATATTTGGTGCGTGGCGCCTGTCTCCGACAATTTCGACATACCTGCCTATATTCACGCTGGGGATCGTTATCGTCTCGAGGATCCTGCAGGCAATTCCATGTTTGCCTCCCGTGAGAAAATGCTCTCGATGACGAAGGGGGCGCTTGAGCTCACGGAGCCGGACGACGTGCGAGTGTTCGACACCTCGGTTCCGCTGGACATCGCGGGAATTCAGTTGAGCATTCGACATGCTCCCGGGCACACCGAGGGTTCGGTCGTGTTCGAGCGCGCAGCGACGCCGGACACACCGCCAATCATGTGGAGCGGCGACGTTCTCTTTGCTGGTTCAATCGGACGCACTGACCTCCCCGGTGGTGATTCCGAGGCAATGCGAACAAGTCTGCGCTCGGTGATCTGGCCTGCACCTGACGACATGGTGGTCCTGCCTGGCCATGGCGAGCAGACCACAATCGCGGCTGAACGGGCGACCAATCCGTACCTGCGCGAGTTCAGTGGCGGTAGTGCCCCAGCCATGCCCACGAGGGGCATGTAGTCATGACGACATTTGCCGCCCCTAAAGGGGTCCCCGAGTACTTCCCGCCGCGGTCACGGGCATTCGTTGATGTACGCAGTCATCTCTCGCGTCCGGCGGAACTAGCCGGCTATTCCTACATTGAATTGCCGGTCTTCGAAGACACAGCTCTCTACGTGCGAAGCGTGGGGGAGTCGACCGATGTCGTCTCCAAGGAGATGTACACCTTTGAAGACCGCGGAGGGCGAAGCATCACGCTCAGGCCGGAAGGCACGGCCGGTGTCATGCGATCGGTGGTCGAGAACCGACTCGACAAGGGGCAGCTCCCGGTGAAGCTCTGGTACGCAGGCCCGTTCTTCCGTGCGGAGCGACCGCAGCATGGTCGATACCGTCAGCTGCAGCAAGTAGGAGTCGAAGCGATTGGCTCGGATGACCCAGCACTTGATGCAGAGGTCATCGCAATCGGCGATGAAGCCTTTAGATCACTTGGGCTCACGCAATACACCCTGCAACTGACCTCGCTCGGTTGCGCAGCGTGCCGCCCGTCCTATCGCCAATTGCTGCAGGCCTTCTTGGTCGGTCTCGAGCTCGACGAGGCTACTCGCGAACGTGCCGAAATCAACCCACTTCGTGTGCTTGATGACAAGCGTGAGAACGTGCAGGCTCAGCTCGCCGATGCACCACTCATGGTGGACCACCTGTGCAATGAATGCCTTGCCCATTACGACGCTGTCCGGGAATACCTTCGCACCATGAACGTCGATTGGCGCGAGGCCCCCCGGATGGTTCGTGGGCTTGATTACTACACACGCACTACCTTCGAGTTCACTCACGATCTGCTTGGCGCGCAATCGGGTATCGGTGGCGGTGGGCGATACGACGGGCTCATGGCCTCTGTCGGTGGTGACAACCTGTCGGGCATCGGTTTTGGTCTGGGCACAGACCGCACTCTTCTGGCGTGTGAGGCCGAAGGGCTTGCTCCTGGTTCCGCACCGTATCTCGATGCCTTCTTGGTGCCCATTGGTGCTGCGGCCAAGGCTCGGCTCGTGGGTTTGGCAGCGCAGCTTCGTGCTGCGGGTATTCGCAATGACCTTGCGTATGGAGATCGCGGCCTGAAGGGCGCCATGAAGGCAGCTGATCGCAGCGGCGCCCCGATTGTGATCGTGGTGGGCGATGCCGAGGTCGAATCAGGTGTCGCCCAAGTCAAGAGCATGGCCTCTGGTGACCAGGCCAGTGTGCCGTGGGCCGATCTCATTACGTTTATCTCGTCAGCTATCGAAAGGGACCCATCGTGATCCGCTCCATAGAAGCCGGTGCGCTTCGCCTGTCGAACGCCGGCGAGACGGTCACCTTGGCGGGCTGGGTAGCCAGTCGCCGTGATCACGGCGGTGTGGCGTTCTTGGACTTGCGAGATGCATCAGGCATCGTTCAGGTGGTTGTCCATGATCCCGCGGTTGCGCATGAACTTCGTGACGAGTACTGCCTGCGCATCGTCGGTACGGTCTCGAAGCGTCCGGACGGCAACCAGAACCCCGACTTGCCGACCGGCGAGGTCGAAGTGGAAGCGAGCGAGGTAGAGATTCTCTCGGTCTCTGCACCTCTGCCGTTCCCAATCGATGATCGCATCAACGTGGGCGAGGAAACACGTCTGAGGTACCGGTATCTGGATCTGCGCCGCAATTCGGCGGGGGCAGCTCTGCGGATGCGTTCCAAGGTCAACCAGATCGCCCGTGACGTGCTGCTGCAGCGAAACTTCGTGGAGATCGAGACTCCGACGCTCACTCGATCGACGCCAGAGGGTGCTCGCGACTTCCTGGTGCCCGTGCGTCTGCAGCCCGGCCACTGGTACGCACTTCCGCAGTCGCCTCAGTTGTTCAAGCAACTGCTCATGGTGGCGGGCATGGAGCGTTATTTCCAGATCGCCCGTTGCTACCGAGATGAGGATTTCCGAGCCGATCGCCAACCCGAGTTCACTCAGTTGGACATCGAGATGTCTTTCGTCGAGCAGGACGATGTCATTGAGGTCGGCGAGGCAGTCGTGCGGGCACTGTGGAAGGGCGTTCTCGATTATGAAATCGGCGAGATTCCCCGCATGACGTACGCCGAGGCAATGCGTCTGTACGGCAGCGACAAGCCTGATCTTCGCTTCGGCCTGCCGTTGACTGATCTCACGACGTACTTTGCGAAGACAGAGTTCCGAGTGTTCCAGGCCGAATACGTCGGTGCGGTGGTGATGCCCGGCGGTGCCGATCAGCCACGACGAGCATTTGACGCATGGCAGGAATGGGCGAAGCAGCGTGGGGCAAAGGGTCTCGCCTATGTGACTATCGCTGACGACGGCACACTTGGTGGGCCGGTCGCCAAGAATCTCACCGATGCCGAGCGTGACGGTCTTGCTGCGGCCGTCGGCGCGAGCGCCGGAGACTGCGTGTTCTTCGCTGCCGGCAAGACCTCGGATGCTCGCGCACTGCTCGGTGCAGCGCGACTCGAGATCGGAAAGCGCTGCGAGCTCATCGATGAAGAAGCGTGGTCATTCCTCTGGGTCATCGATGCACCGATGTTCGAGGCGATCGAAGATGAGAACGGAAACCCCGGCTGGACTGCCGTCCATCATCCCTTCACTTCGCCGAACAAGGAGTGGAAGGACTCGTTCGAGAAGTCTCCAGGTGAGGCTCTTGCTTGGGCATACGACATCGTGTGCAATGGCAACGAAATCGGCGGCGGGTCCATCCGTATCCATCAGGCCGACATCCAGGCACGCGTCTTTGCCATGCTCGGACTCTCGGAGCAAGAGCAAGAGGAGAAGTTTGGCTTCCTGCTTGAGGCGTTCAAGTACGGGCCTCCTCCGCATGGAGGTATCGCCATCGGCTGGGACCGGGCTTGCATGCTTTTGTCAGGCGCAAGTTCGCTTCGCGACGTCATCGCTTTCCCAAAGACGGGTGCGGGACACGATCCGTTGACAGGCGCACCGACACCCATTACGCCGGTCCAGCGCAAGGAAGCGGGAATCGACGCAAAGCCAGGCGTATGAGCCTGTTCGACGAGGGCGCGACAGTCGCTGCGATGAGCGCTCCGCTCGCCGTGCGCATGCGTCCCTCGTCGATCGAAGAAGTCGTCGGTCAATCGCAGGCTCTCGGTGAGGGGTCTGCGCTCCGGGGTCTTCTCACGGGAGCTACGGGTGTTTCGGTCATCTTGTGGGGTCCGCCGGGTACGGGAAAGACCACGATCGCCTCTCTCGTCTCCGCTGTTACTGGCAAGGACTTTGTCGAACTGTCGGCTGTTACTGCTGGCGTCAAGGAAGTCAGGGTGATCCTCGATCACGCCCGCGATCAACGTGCGGTGGTCGGCCGCGGCACGGTTCTCTTCGTCGACGAAATTCACCGCTTTAGCAAGAGTCAGCAAGATGCCCTGTTACCCGCTGTCGAAAACGGGTGGGTGACTCTCATAGCTGCGACCACCGAGAACCCCAGCTTCTCCGTGATCAGCCCTCTGCTCTCGCGAAGCGTTCTGGTCACCCTCCAGCCACTGGAGGAGAGCGACATCCGCGCGCTTGTACGTCGAGCGGTTACTGATCCTCGAGGACTCGACTCTCGGGTCAACGTGACCGACGAAGCGGTCGACTACCTCGCACGACTGTCTAACGGCGATGCGCGTCGAGCCCTGACATCGCTGGAGGCTGCTGCCTCGGGATCTTCAGAAGTGATTGACGTAATGCACATCGAGGCTGCAGTGCAGCGAGTAGCCGTTCGATATGACAAGGACGGCGATCAGCATTACGACGTCATCAGCGCATTCATCAAGAGCGTGCGTGGAAGCGATCCAGACGCCGCACTGCATTATTTGGCGCGCATGATTGAAGCTGGAGAGGATCCCCGATTTATCGCCCGACGGTTGATGATCCTCGCCAGCGAGGACATCGGCATGGCCGAACCGAGCGTGCTGCAGACCGCCGTTGCAGCGGCAGGGGCCGTTGCGATGATCGGAATGCCTGAAGCGTCCATCATCTTGGCCCACGCCACCATCCATGCGGCGCTGGCTCCGAAGAGCAACGCCGTGATGCTGGGGATCGGCGAGGCTCTGGCGGACGTGAGATCAGGTCGGGTCGGCGAAGTTCCCGCTCATCTGAGGGATGCCCATTACGCCGGCGCCGCGAAGCTGGGTCATGGCCTGGAGTACGTGTATCCGCATGACGTGGATGGGGGAGTTGCCCAGCAGCAATATTTGCCGGACGAGCTGCATGAACGGGTCTATTACCGCCCCACACGCCATGGCGCTGAGGCAGCCTGGGGAGACATCGCCCATCGACTCGACCAGGCCCGAAAAGGCCACGACTAGGCTTACGCGGTCACGTCGATCGGACAGGAGTGCAGATGAGCAGGGTGATCTGGCTTGCCGTGGGCGCCGTTGGGGGCATTGTGCTGTACCGAAAGGGACAGTCGATGATCGACGAAGCCCGTGAGCAAGGTGTCATCACGA
>CALFIA010000184.1 GCA_937876275.1 uncultured Actinomycetes bacterium
AGTCCACCAGGGAGACGCTGGGCAGCTCGGGGTCGGGCACATCGGCCAGCACGCGCCAGGCTTGCTCGACTCGGCTGCTGCCTTGGACCTCGGCGTTCACCATCACCACGCCCCACCGGGAAACGCGCGCTGCAAGACCTGCATCTCGGCCAGCAGGCCGAGCGTGATCAGCAGGAGGTACAGCGGGGCGGAGGCGAAGGGCGACACGCGAGGGCTTATTGTAGCAATTCCTCGTCGAGGCGCCGGCTCAGGGGGCGAGCCAGACCTCGGCGTAGGCGCCGATCGTGCCGATCTCCTCCTGCACGGTGCAGGCCCAGGTGACGTCCCAGGTGTAGTCGGCGGGCTTCAGGCGGTCCATGGCCTCGGTCATGAGGTCCGGCAACCGGTCCAGCGCCTCCATCTCCGCTGAACGAAGTCCAGTGGAGGAATGCGACTGCGCCCGCGCCATCTGCCAGTCTTCAATATCGTCTGTGTTAGAGGCGAGCGGCTCGCGTTGCTTCTTGCGGTAGCTGTTGATGAACGTGTTGGTCAGGATGCGGTAGAGCCACGCCTTGAGGTTTGTGCCGTCCTGATACTGATGGAACGCCGAGTAGGCGCGCACGAATGTCTCCTGCAGGAGATCCTCTGCATCAGCAGGATTGCGCGTCATTCGCATTGCAGCGGCGTACAACTGATCAAGGAACGGCAGCGCATCGCGCTCGAATCGAGCGCGGCGCTCATCCTCGGTCTCATCTACCGCTACGGCAGCTGAACCGAATTCTGCATCGATATCGTCGGAGTCCATTGAGGTAGAGCCTAGCGGTGCCGAGACGCCGGTGAGTTGATCTAAAACGGTGAATCCCGGTTGGTCGAGTGTGAGAACCAGCAAAGTAATGCCCTCCAGTCTATTCGCCACGGTTACTAACGATGCGTAGGCGACTTTCATTCCCAACCGAGGCCGCATGTAGTCATACCGCGGGCTCACGGCGTCCTGAACCACTACGCTGACCGCGTGACCAGCGCAGATGCAATGTCCGCCACTGATTCGTCGAATGAGCCCAGATCGAATGAGGCCAGCTCGAATAAGCCCAGGGCCGACGGGGACGTCATCTCGACTGATGTGCTCGTGATCGGAGCCGGCGTGATCGGTAGCGCCGTTGCCCTTGAGTGTGCACGGCGGTGGGCCAGGGTCACAGTGGTAGATACGCGTGGCGGCCCCGGTTACGGCAGTACCAGCGCATCAAGTGCCATGGTTCGGTACCACTATCACCACTTCCCAGAGGCGGCACTGGCTTGGGAAGCTGGCGCCAGATGGCAAGAGTGGGAGAGGTACCTCGGTGTTGTAGACCCCGCCGGAATGGCTCAG
>CALFIA010000185.1 GCA_937876275.1 uncultured Actinomycetes bacterium
TCGTCAGCATGAGGAGGAACGCAAGGCCCTGGAGCAGGTGAACCGCTCCGGCGACAATGTTGTAGACGCGTAAGCGCTTGATTTGCTCGTCCGCGGTGCGAATCTTGCGAGCCATGGTGGGACCTCCCGGATTGCAGCGTGAGACCTTCGACGCCTGCTCCCGAGTTTGGCGTTATTTGGCCGGGCTG
This sequence comes from uncultured Actinomycetes bacterium, assembly GCA_937876275.1. Taxonomy (GTDB): domain Bacteria; phylum Actinomycetota; class Actinomycetes; order S36-B12; family S36-B12; genus CAIKZY01. Next base: position 189 of record CALFIA010000185.1, read on the forward strand.
TCTACCCGCCCCGCCGATTCGCGCGGGTAGGCGCGTCTCCCCTATGCTTATGACTCGGTAATCGTTAGCGACGAAACATCCGGCCCCATCGTTTAGCGGCCTAGGACACCGCCCTTTCACGGCGGCAGCACGGGTTCGAATCCCGTTGGGAGTGCTCTAATCTCATTATTTGTGACTATCGATGGCGCGGAGAGCAAATCTCGTTTGCTTAGAGCAGTGCCGCCATGGCCGAGGCGTTTCATGCTGGTGCTCCTAGGTATTCAGACGTCGATGCTCACAGGCTTGACGCTGAGCTACCGATGGGTCGGCCGGTGGCTTGCAAATCGTGGAGAACCTTTTCCGACCGGCACAATCATTTTTGTCAGCTGTCTGGGTGTTGTCTTATTTCTTGCAATCGATTTCCTTACACGTGCTCGCTCACCGGAAGCGCTTGAACCACCTGGCGATCCCCTCGATATTCCCTTGCCGTATATCAAGGAAACACTGCGCATCATTCCATTTGGGCTGGCAGCGTTCGGAGTCATGTTCTATGGTGCTGTGCTATCGGGGACCAATGAAGTTCTTCCTCACCTACCGGGTGAGCCCTATCAACTGATCAACCACGGTTCCATCTCGGTCGTTTCTCTCGCTCGCTACATCCAGGTGAACCAAGGAAACGTTCAGTTTGCAACAGGAATGTGTCTCGTATGGATTGTTCTCTTGTTCGGTATTAGTCGAGTGGGCAAATGGAATTTCAATTCGAAGTTGGGGAAGAAGATCGCCGCAATATAACAAGGCCGTGAGTTGGTCGCATTTCTCAATGTGATGTCACTATTCGCTTGTAATTTCACAAGTGTGAAGTATCTCCTCGATCCAGAACTCATCGAGGATCTGCGCTCATTACTACGCCAGCCCCTTATCCAGGTCGATTTCGAAAAGGTGATCCCCAGTGTGAAGGTTGGGACGTTGCCCTTGACAATATGGGCAGGCGACAAGGCCCTCACCATTGCGTATGGCTCTGACGAATTCCCAATATCCCCTTTTGATCACTACCCATTGAGCGATCTTCAATCATCGCCCAACCCCTCCGAGCCCGCCAAGGGATCGAACCGACTTGTACATCTCAAAGGACAGCCTTTGCGGCAGATCGACATTGTTCGAACACGCGTACAGGGCTTTTACCAAAGCAGGCAGTTCCTGGACATCGAGATGGACCTGAGCTTGATCCTTCGCTCGGAACGAGGTTTCATCGCATTGCAGCGGACATATCTCGACGACTTCGCGGTCGACATCCAGCTCGGAACTGAACTTGATGAGGTCGTTCTTATCGCACCAGATTTCTCAGGAGAGACAGACCTGGAGTACCGCTACGAAGTGCAACTTGAAATCATTCCATTGTCTTAGTTGATGTTCC
>CALFIA010000186.1 GCA_937876275.1 uncultured Actinomycetes bacterium
GACCGGGCAGCGGTACTTCTGCCCCAGTGAACCGCGAAGGTAGATGCCGCCCATGTTCGAACCACGTGTCGCGTCCTGCGAGCCGAAGCACTGGGTCAGCACTACGGCCGCAAAGTTGTAGATGACGTTCTTGTTCTTCTGCCAGTTCCAGTCAGCAGTCTCGGTCGCAGAGCTCGTGTTCGCATCGAGCGGACGGTAGGCGTAGAGGAAGCGGTAGGGCACCAGGCCGAGCATGTTGTTAGAGGTCAATGGCGGTACGCCATAGTCGGCGTTTGCCGTATTGGTCTTGTTGGTGTCGCTCGAGTCAATGACGGGGCCTGTGAGCGCGATATCGTGTTCGGTCGCAATGGTCACCGCCCCGGTGAACTCGCCCTGAAGGAACACGTCACCGGCGTCGCAGTCATACCAGCCAGGATCGCTGCCGAATTTCTCCGAGGGGAATCCCTTTTTCCCGGTGTAGGACGAGTTGAAGAGCTCCGTCTGCTCAGCAGCGGCTGGAATGATGAACGGGTAACTGTTCACCGCAGTCAACGTCTTCTTCAGACAGGCTGCCGAGGTGCCACTGACCCAACGGTTGGCATCACCGACCGGCGGACTCAAGGTTCCTTGCACGTAGACCACGCCGTTGAATCCCGCACTCTTCATCGCGCCGAGATCGAGTGTGATTGTCGGCTGCACTGCAGGGGTCGCGGGATTCGCGTAGAGCGAGGTACCGCCGCACATCGAGGTGGTGGCGCGAGTCGCGGGACTCGTCACCGCCATGGTGCCGTCAGGTCGGAAGCGGATACGGGTAGGACCGGTGAATACGCAGCCCTTGTCCATCGCCAGTTCGCGCATGCGACTGTTGGAGGCCGGGATCTCGAGCACGGAGTCGTACGTGGGATTCCAGAGCTTGCCTGTCTGCGTGCCACTGAGTTCCGTGGTGCTGTAGGTAGTTCCGGAACCCCAGGCGCCCGTGGTATTCGAGTTCACGTCGCTCGTATTGATCCAGCGCATTCCTTCGGGGCACCCGGCCACGCCGGTGCTCGGTGGCGGGCATGAAGTCGTGATCGCACCGTCGAAGACCGCCGTGGAGTTACCTCCCGTCGAGAGCGGGTCGATGTTAGGGATTGCACTGGAGAGATACCACACGTCGTTGGTATGAATCCTTCCCTTGATCCGTTCGGTGTTATAGATACCTGCCCAGCGGCAGTAGTTGGAATTCCGATGAGTTCCATTCAGGGGATTCGTGCCTGTCTTGCTGACCTGACCGGCCGCGGCCCAGCGCCGATTCGTGCAGAGCTGAGCTGCGACTGTGGGATCGGTGTACGCGCCGGGAAGACTCGGTGCCATCGACTCGATATCGCTGATGTACACGTAGTCGAGGGTCGAGCGCTTGGTGAGCACCGCTTCGACGGTGCGCGTAACGCCATCTACTTTTCCGGTCGAGGAGATGCGCAGTTCACCTGCGACGAGGGCGCGGCTGGTGTCGATGGAGTAGGTGAACTGGCCTTGCCCAGCGCCCCCGGGGACATCTGCCCAACCCGTGAGCGCAGGGTTCGTGGCATCCGGTGCCCGCAGGAAGTAGCGATTGTCGACGAGCAGGCGTGCTCGGTAGTCATCGATTCCCGCCTCTGCGGCAGCCTGTGCGGCGAAGGACTTCTCGCTACGGTCAGAAGGGCGTACCGCATTGATCGTTGCCTGGGCCAGCACGATCGAGAGAGCCACCAGCGCCATGCAACCGATGATCACGATGATGAGGGCGGAGCCCTCCTCAGAGTTCGCGGTGGAGTGGCGCCTGGTGCGCGCGAGGAACGACGTCATCACGACTGCCCATTCGCGAGGACAACCTTTTGGGCAACAGATTGAGAGGCCGACGTACCACCTATCGTGAATTCGACGGCGCGAAGTGTCGCGATTTGCGCGGCCGTGAGCGTGCCATTCACTGGCGGTATTAGTTCGACCATTGGCGGTGACGGGATTCCCGTCGTAGGCGTGCCCGCCTTGTAGTACTTCATGCTGAGCGTCGGGGTGTTGGTTTTGCTCACCGGAACCACTAGTCGGGTCGAGCATGTGCTGTCGACCGGCGCCGTACGACAGCCGTTATTGACAGCGGCTGTGTACACCGGGCGGCCGGTGGTCATATCCGGTGCCCAGGTTGAGGTCACGATTCCCTTTGCAGTCTTCGTCACCGTGACCTTGTACGGAACGCGATCAACCTTGCCCGCCCCCGCAAAGGTGTAGAAGGTGACGACCGGCTGACCGGCCACCGTGCCCGCATAGTCGAAGGACGGAACAACAGGCGAGTTCGCGTAAGGGTTGTCGGCGTAGCGAATCAGTCGAGAGATCCATTCCGAGGCGTTCTGCTGCTCTTGCTGAACACTGTTACGGCCCGTCGTGTCTCTAATGCTCCGCACGCCGCTGATCATGAAGATGGAGGTCAGAATCAGAAGCAGACTGAAGATTCCCATCGCCACGATCAGCTCTATCAGCGTGATGCCATCGTCCTTGCCGTTCATCATCTGATCGCTCATGGCGTGCCACTTCCCGACGGCGTCGGCGATGGGCTCGGCCTCGTGGGCGGCGTCGATGACGATCACCTCCGTGTCGTCACCGACGAGCCACACGTTGTTCTCGACGTCGAAGTCCTC
>CALFIA010000187.1 GCA_937876275.1 uncultured Actinomycetes bacterium
TTACTGAAACAGAATTGCTCAGCGAGCCCGTGTTGGTAACATAGGCGCGCGTACCCGCGGCATTGAGAGCGATGGAATACGGATTTAGACCGACTGTGATTGAGCTGGTGATGGTGTTGATGTCGGAGACAATATTGATGACCTTCACGGAGCCAGGATTACCTCCAACCGACACGTATGCCTCAGTACCTGCAGGATTTAGCACAATGCCGTAAGCCGTGTCTGCCGTGTCAATCGATGCGACGACCGTGTTGCTACTCAGGTTGATCACCGACACAGCATGGGCGTTCTCCTGAGTGACATACGCTCGCGTTCCTGCAGGGTTAATCGCAATGGCGTGGGCGTGAGTGATGCCCGTGATCGTTGCGGTTACCGCATTGGTGCTGAGGTTGATGACGGAAACTGTGCCCGAGTTGTCATTGGTGACGTACGCATAGGTGCCTGCAGGGTTAATCGCCACATCGACCGGATAAGCACCGACAGGAATGCTTCCAACGATCGACTCTGCACGTGCCGGAGTCGAACCCAGACCGAGCAGGAAAACCGATGCCAGTGCAGTGGCGAGAACCACGCTTCCCGCCCGCCGACATGAACTACCAAAATGCCGCGGCCACGACTCCTTCGGATGAGCTGAAGTAGCAGATCTCGTCATCGCGGATTCCCATCACATTCTTGTGCTTCAGCGTGCGGAGCATTCCAAGCCCGCCAGCTCTCAACTTCGATGGACAACAGTCTGACACGGCGCTAAGACCCGCTGCCACCCAACTCCATGGCCGAGTGTGGATTGTGTCTAGCATGAGTTCACTATGACTAAGTACCTCATCTTCTTTAACCAGCAGTGGGTCGGCGATCATTCGGCCGAGTGGTACGCCGGCCGTGGCCCACTTGCGAAAGCTGTCGTTGCAGAGATGCGCGAGGCTGGAGTGCTGGTTTTTGCCGGCGGACTGGTTGAGGAGTTCGATACGACCTTTAGTGCTGATGCCACGAGCGGCACGCTGGTTTTCACACCGGGGCGCTATTCCGAGTCTGACGAGTACGTCGGCGGGATGACCATCGTCGAGGTTGAAGATGACGACGCCGCAGCCATGTGGGCCGGCAAGATCGCTGAGGCCTGCGGATGGCCCCAGGAAGTTCGACCTTTCAAGTCGTAACCGGCCGCGAATTCACCGGGATGCCGACCGCACTCGGGCGGGTTACCGTGGAGGCATGACCTCGGAGAAACCTCGCGCTGAGATCGTCCCCGTGACGAACACGTGGCAACGCGCAGGCCGAATAGTCATCAATGCACCGATAACGGCGATCTTCGATCTTCTGGCGGATCCACGCCGGCACGCCGATATCGACGGCTCGGGGACTGTCCAGCGTCAGATCAAGGGTCCGCATCGGTTGTCGAAGGGTGCGACTTTCGGAATGGCCATGCGCGTGAGGTTTCCGTACTCGATCACGAACACGGTCGAGGAATTCGAGGAACCCACGCGCATCGCCTGGCGGCATCTAGGGCGCCATCGCTGGAGGTACGAACTCGAAGCTCGCGATGAGGCCACCACCGTGGTCACGGAGACCTTTGACGGGAGCACTGCACTTTTCCCGCCGGCCCTGAAGCTGATCAATGCCTTTGACAACAATCAGAAGGCGATCCTGAAGTCACTCGTGCAACTCAAACTTCTGGCCGAAGCTCAGGCTTCTGGACGCTAGACAGATTCGACCGTCGCCAGGGTCATCACGCTGACAAGGATCAGCGGCGAGAGTTCACCTTCCGTTCGCGAGGTCGACCATTGAGAGTTGGCCCCTGGACACCCTCTTATTGCATTCTTGAATTACTTCCCCAGGAGTCCGTCACCGCTGACGTGACTGTCCGACCGCAACGGATGGGGAGCAATCATGTTTTCCGAGGATCTGGTCTGCCCGGTGTGCCACACCGACGATTTCGAAGTAACTCGTAACGCCACTCACGGTTTCGTGGTCCTGTGCAATGAGTGTGGGTTCGCGCGCGGCGCGACCCTGCAGCACCTGCTCGCCGGCTGACGCTTCCCCTGTCAGCCTGCGCGACACCCCAACTGCCACACGTTGGTGCACGAGTACTGGTTCATGCGAACCTTGACCCGTGCATCGACGGCAGTTCCTCTCCCTTTCCGCGGCAGCGACCGCCTCTTTCGCCATCGCCGGTGCATCCACCACGCAAGCGCGTGCCATGTCGATCCCTCGCCCCACAGGGTTCATGGCAACCCGCTGGGATTCGAATCCCTGGGCCCGAGGCTCTTACTCTGCACTCAGCACCCGGTGTGATCCTGATGCGCGCGAGACCCTCAGCGAGGCGCTCATCGGTGGACGAGTCGCTCTCGCCGGTGAATACACAAGCGCAGATTTCCCTTCCACCACCAATGGTGCGTACCAATCCGGGGTGCGAGCCGCCCGCCAAGTGATCTCGGAGGTAGAGCCCACCCGAGTCATCGTTATCGGTGCCGGCATCGCCGGAGCTGCGGCAGCAAAGTCCTTGGCGAGTGCCGGTGTCGCGGTTCAGGTACTCGAGGCAAGCGACCGCATCGGCGGCCGTATTCGTTCGTCCACCGAGTGGGGCGCTCCGGTCGAGTTAGGTGCTGCCTGGGTGCACTTCACCAAGGGGAACCCGGTAACCGGACTCGCTGCCGCTGCCGGTGTTTCGCTGGTATCCACCGATTACGGCGATGAAATCATTCGTGACACCGTCACCGGTCGCGAGAGCAGTCAGGCGGAGAACATCGACGGCCGGCTCTCAGACTTAACCGATCAGCTCGCGGATGACTCGAACTCGCCTTCGCTTTCCGTATCGTCCTGGCTTGCTCGACACGGCTGGAACCCGAATCGATTCGGGCGTTGGGCGCAGGCTGTCGACATCACCCAGGAGTACGGGCTCGATCCTTCGACACTCAGCGTGGCTGCATTGCAGGAAGGCGCAGAAGGTGCCGGAGGCGACGCCTTCGTCAAAGGTGGTTACGTCGCGATTCCTAGATACCTTCTTGACGGCATTGAGGTGCGGCTCAACCAACCGGTCAACCGTGTCGAGCCCACTGGCACATCTGTACGCGTGGTGACCTCGCGCGAGACCTTGACTGCTGATGCCGTGGTTATCGCCGTCCCTCTCCCCTTGCTTCAGGCCGGTCTACCCGGAATCGCCGGCATGCCGCCGGGAGTCTCGCGCGCACTACGGGGATTGACGACCGGCAACCTCGAGAAGGTCATCTTGAGATACGACGAGCAATGGTGGGGTGACTCGCAGGTGCTCGGCATTGTCGGAGGAGGAGTGCCCGGGGCACCTGACGGATCTCCTGCTGCATTGCGCTGGACGGAGTTCTACTCATTGACACCGCTGGTTGGCTTTCCGGCTCTTGTCGGGTTCTCCGGCGGACTCGCCGCACGAACGCGGCCGGCATCGGACGCCGGATGCGCATCCGAGGCACAGGCCCGTCTCGCTGCTGCCTTCCGGCGATAGTTGGTTGACGTCATGAAACGCAGAGCAACGACAGCCTTGTGTGCCTTCCTCATCAGCGCGAGCATGCTGACCGCGACAAGCAGCGCACATGCAGCCGCGGTCGTGAGCTGGCAGTCGGTTCGCCTGGAAGTGAAGCAGGCCACAGCAGGAGGCACGACATTCGCCTGGGCGGAACTAGGTTCTGGTACCCCACTACTCCTGCTCAATGGCACCGCTTCGCCCATGAACGAATGGGACCCTGCATTTCTTGCCGGACTCTCGCGCAGCAATCGCGTCATCGTCTTCGACTACCCCGGGCTTGGCGACTCAGGTGCTGCTCCGGGGTCATGGACCTTCGAGCACGCAGCCGATTGGATCGCGGACTTTGCTTCCGCGGTGGCACCTCATGAAAGAGTGAATGTTCTCGGTTGGTCGATGGGTGGATTCATCGCACAGCAGCTGACTATTCGTCATCCCGAGATCGTGAAGAACTTGGTACTCGCGGCGACCAACCCGGGCGGTTCCCAGGCAGTACTTGGCCCGACCTGGGTACAGGAGATCGACAGTTCAGCGTCATCGGACTGGGACTACCTACGTACCAATTACCCACCAGCAGGCATAGCCGCCGGCCGCAGGTTTCTCGCGCGACTCGATGCGAGTTTCGAGAATGGCCACTACTCGCCTACCGACACTCCTGAAAGAACTTTGAACGCGATGGTGGGCGCAGAGGAACCCTGGCTGCGCAGCAATGCGAATCTTCATCAACTTGCCTCAGTTAGCGCACCCACATTGGTCATTGACGGCACTCGTGATCTCATCACTCCGCCGATGAACAGCATCGTGATCGCTTCCTCAATCCCGGGAGCACTGTTACGAACTTTTCCGGGAGCTGGGCATTCGTTCCTATTCCAGTATCCCGACAAGGTTGCATCTGTGGTAAGTCAATTCATGTCTGGCAATAGATAAGTTCAATCAATTCTCGGAACGAATCGCGCTAACCGGCGGAAGCAGCGATTCGGTCTCCCCAACGAGGGATCAGTCGTGCGACAACGGCTCCGACGAGTGCTGCGGGAACTAGCGCCCAACTGCCCATCAGCAATCCGAGAGCAACGCCAAGCACGATGACGATCCACCACTTCATCGGGGCGGTTGCAACGAGTGATGCAATGACACCGACGATCACGGCTGCGTGAGTCGAGGGCCCGGAGTCTCCGCGTGCGAGCGAGATGAGCAAGCCCACCGCTGCGCCCACGAACATCGCAGGGAAGAACGGGCCGCCTCGGAAACCCGAGCCGAGTGAGACCGCGTAAGCAACGGCTTTGAAGATGATGATTGCCACCACGGTGGAAATCGTCGTAAGCCCCGAAAGCTTCGAGATGAATTCCTCGCCCGAGGTGACGATGAAGAGGATGCTCTCGCCGGTGCGACCGTGAACGATGAGCGCACTTGCTCCGACGATGATTGCAGCAGCGATCAGAATTGGAAGATGCGGTCCGTGCCCGGTGGCGCGGGCGAGCAGCGCCGCTACGGTGCGAGCCAGTGTCACGACTATCGCCACGACGACAGCCACCACGATCGCCCAGCCGAGCTGATCGATCTCGAAGTTGTCGGGTGCTCCACCGAGTTTCATGCTGCCGGAAAGGGCAGGGCCGATAAAAAGAGCCAAAATCGCACCCAGGGCGCCGAAGCCCACGATCTTCTTCTGATCCGCTGCATCAGTGAAGTGCATGCGCTTGGCGACGAGACCACCGATCATCGAACCAGTCGTGACGAGCGCAACTTCCGGGCCAAGCACGACGCCACCCCACAGCGAGGCCAGAATCGCAAGGATGACGCCGACATACTCCTTCGGGGTGATGCTGCTGACCTTGATACCGCCGATTGGTGAGTGGCCTGCATCGCCCACGTACTTTCGAATCACGTAGACGAGAACGGCCGCAACAAGCAAGAGTCCGATGATGTACCAGGCGGGCGTGGTGGCCCAGCCCTCGGGAATGGTCTCCCAGATCGTGATGATGCCTGCATTCACGATCTCCAGAACGATGAAGCCAAGGATGAGGCTGATGACCGCTGCGATCAGCATGGCCGGGATCGGACGACGGGCAGCGGGCGCAGAAGTCATGGAGGTATCCCACCACGACGAGAGCCCCGGGCCCGCTTGGGTCACCATCGCGCCACGCCGAATCCCTGACTACTGTGCGCCTATGAAGATCTTGCGCACAATGTCTGCCCTGTTTATCGGCCTCGCGGCACTCATCGGCGTCGCAGCGCCAGCCCAGGCTGCTGCGAATTCCGGTATCACCACGGTCACCGTCTATCACCAGCCCGTGGTGCCCACTGCGGTCACTGGATCAGGCATCGGCACCGTGCGCTACTTCACCTTGCCCACCGCGGTGAACGGCGTCGCTGCTGACGGCCAGTACTTGACCGGCACCCTGACCACCCTCGATACCGGGGTTGCCGGGGGTCAGGAAATTCGAGCATCCAACTTGATCTTCGTCTTCGGCAAGAGTGAGAACCAGTTAGTGGTCGGCGGCATCGCCATTTACCCGGCGGCCGGAGCAACACTGGCCCCCGGTGCCCGAGTGGTCAGGCCGGTCGTGGGAGGTTCGGGTATCTACGCCGGCGCCGTCGGTCAGGTCATCTCCACCAACCTTGGAGCGAATGGCTGGACTCACGTCTTCAAGATTCGAATTCCGTCCTGACGTCAGCGCTGCTGACTCGGTTTCTCTAGTCTTGGCACCATGTCCGTGAACGAGGCCCGCACTTCCCGCCGGCAAGAATGGCTGGCCAAGTACACCTCCCGAACCACCGTCTTGTTGTCGTCGCTTGCCCTGGTGTACCTGGTGACCTACTCGGTCCAATCCATTTGGCACGACACCGGAACGAAGTGGTACTTCTGGCTCGATCTCTTCGGCAAGTTCCTCTGGCTTCTCTTCGCCGTGGATCTGATCTTTCGCTGGTTCATGACTTCACCGAAGAAGAATTTCTTCCGGAAAAACTGGCTCGACACCATCACTGTGGTCGTCCCGCAGTTGCGTGCGTTGCGCGCCTTTCGTGCATTCACCGGCGGAAGCATCCTGTCTAAGAAGGGTTTCCTCTCCGGCAGCGCGATTACCTCGGGCATCCTCTCGATTCTCCTGATCGTATGGGTCGGCGGCCTGATGGTTCTCAATGCGGAGCGAGGCGCGCCCGGTGCCCAGATCACCACATTCGGCGACTCCACCTGGTGGGGTTTCGAGACCATCACGACAGTCGGTTACGGCGATTTCGTTCCCGTCACGCCTGAAGGGCGCTTCTTCGCTGTGCTCGTGATGTTCGTGGGCATCAGCGTGCTCGGCGTAGTGTCTGCAACCTTCGCCTCCACGCTGGTCAAGAAGGGCAATACCGGAGCGCCGGCGCCTGAATCACCGCAGCAGGAGATTCTCGATCAGCTCGCTGCCTTGACGTCGATGGTTGCCGCTCTCGAAGCACGCATTGACGGTAAGCCGGTTGCTTCCTCGGCGGGCAAAACGGCCACCCCGCCCGATGCCGCATCCCCGCCAACACCTTCCTAGACGTCTAAACATGCACGAGGGCGAGACGCATGCGTCTCGCCCTCGTGCTATGTCCAACTCAGGTGTGAACTATCCGGCCTGATTGCGCATACCGCCTACGAAGCCCTTGAGCTGATCGAGGAACTGCTGCTGATCACTCGAGAGACCCTTGCCGCTCTGCAACTGGTTCAAGAAGTCCTGAATTCCGGCGCCGGGGCCTTGCATCATCGGACCACTCTGCTGACCACCCATCATTCCGTCACCGGGGCCTTGCATCATCGGACCACCAGGCTGACCACCTTGCTGGCCAAATGGTGGCTGGCCCTGCTGACCGCCGAACATCTGACCGCCCTGCTGGCCGTCTCGCTGTCCGCCACCCGACCAGTTGTCACCGTCAGGATCAATGCCGCGCTGGCCGTCCATCATCGGACCGCCGCCCTGCTGACCGTCCTGCTGGCCGTTGCGATCAGCCGAGACAGTGAGAGTTGCCTCGCGATGGTTTCTGCCATCGTGATTGCCGATTGTGTAGCCAATGACGCCTGCGCCAAGGATCACCACGGCGCCCACGACAGCGGAAACCCCTGCGAGTACGACGGTGCGTACACCGCTGCTCTTGGAGGCCGGCGCTGGCGCTGGCGCGATTGGTGCGCTCACCGGAGCGGGTACCGGCTCCTGCGGCGTGGTCATGTCATTGGTGTTGTCAGCCATAGTGATTTCTCCTCGTGGTGAAGGTTCGTGCCTCCACTATGACGAACGCAGATCAGTAATTGACCCTGCGAGTGTTAAGGGAATGTCAGGAAGCGGCTACAGCGCAGAAGACTCCGTAGTCATCGGACTTCGGGACGATTGCCCAGCCCCTGGTCGTGGCACCCGTGGCCTGGCGACCTTGCTCCCAGATGACCGATCCGCTCACCACGCCATTGCCGGTAATCAAGCCTGGCTTGGTGCCATCGCAGAGCTTGGTTGGGCGGTCAATGACGAGCAACTGCAACGTGGAATCTCCAGGAAGCGCATTCACGCTTGCGGAGTCGACGCTGACATACCCGGCAGGCACCGACTTTCCGATCAGGCTCGCATCAATGCCGATGGCGAACGGATGCTTCGGATCGGGAGGCGAGAGATCGTCCTGAGTCCAGGGATCGTGCTCGGGAGCACCGGAATAGACCCACGGGGTGGCCACGCCGCCGGCGACCGTGCTGAACACCGGCGGCTCCGCCGGGTCGCTGGTCAGGCTGGGCGCCAAGGTCAGGTTCGAGGATGGAGTCGCGCCCGCAGTCTCGAGGACCGTTCGCGCGATCTGCCCGGTCGATCGCGGCGCGGTCACGACCTTCGGGCTTGTCTGATGGGGGTCCTTGACCATGAGCGGCACGTGCGCAATCTCCGACCAACGCTGCTCGAGGGTGTCACCAACTCGGCGATCGATCGTGGTCGACATCGTGGCGCCGTGGTCGGCAGTAAACACGATCATCGTGTTATCCATCAGGTTGTTCTGCTCGAGATAGTCGAGCAGTTGGCCAAGCTGGCGATCCATGTCGATGGCAGCGTTGGCCCACAGGCGTCGTTCGATCGACTCGAGTTCAGGTGAGGTGTAGAGCCCCGCTTTATCGCTTCCGACCATGTGCGCGCCTTCGACGACAGGGAGCGTGGCGGGATAGATCAGCTTGCCCTCGCGATCAACTGCCCAGGGAGCGTGGGTACGGATGGTGTGCCATAGCGCGAAGAACGGAGCATCAGGGCTTGCCTTGCGAACTGAGTCGATTCCGCTGATCGCCTTACCGACGGTGTGACCCTCGGCGTTATCGCCGAACTCATCACCACCGCTCCAGAAGTCACGCCACTTTCCGTCAAGCTCAGGGAAGGCATTGCTGAACGGCGGGGCTAAGGCGACTCGACCGGCGACAGCAGCTGTGTCCTTGGCGAAATTGACGAAACGAGTGATCGCACTCGTCTCCTGGTCATTACCCACGCTTGCACAATCATTGGTATCGCACTCGAAGTGATAGATCGGCGACTCCATCACTACGGAGTACTCCGAACCAAGACCGGGCACGATTCCGATGCCCGCGCGCACCTTGTCCATCCGATCACTACCGACCTTCGGAACGTCAGCGATGCCGTTCAGCTGAGCCGGGACCGCGTAATCGGTGTAGTTAGCGGCTGAGTAGGCGTGCGTGTACGTGGTCGACACCTTCTGCAGCCGCTGAAGGTTGGGAAACTCCGAACGCACCGCACCTGCTTGATCCATGACCAAGGGGTACTGGAGCTCATCGGAGATCACCCAGACCACATTCGGCCGCTGCGGGTCAGCCCTGAAGGCCAGCTCATTGGCGGTGGATGGCACTCCTCCGACGAGAGTGAGTACCAGCGGAACCGCGGCAGCGCCTGCCGCGAAGAGCATGAGGATCAGGCCCATGGTGATGCGGCGGGAAAGTTCGGTGAGCACCAGCGCGAGGGCAAGCCCGAAAATCGGTCCGAGCACTGGAGCCGAGGACAGGAAGGATCGCGAGAGCAGATTGCCCAGTAGGAACCAGGTGGAGAGCAGCATGATCGTCGAGGCCGTGATGTCGAACGCCCGGGCACTCGCCTTGCGACGAATCAGCGTGAAGATCCCGAAGAGGATCAGCCAGAGGCCGATGATCGCGATCAGCAGCACGACCAGCCACGCAATAGCCGAGACTCCGTGAGCCGCGAAGAAGACTTGATTGCTCGCGATCTTCTCATTCGAGGGGATGACGATGACGAGAATGAACGGGGCAAGGATCCACGCGGCCGTATCGCGTGCGCTCAGATTGCGCCGTTCACGGAGCATGTCAGTTCCAGGCGTTGACGACGACGCGGGTGGCCGAGGTGGTGCCTACTTCATCAACGTGGGTGAATCGCGCGCGTAGTGCGTCGAGAAGCGCCGTCGTGGAGTAGTCACCGCTCCAGTTCGGGATCTGACTCAAGAGAAGACGCACCTTCTCGTCTTCTTCGGTTGCGAACTCGATCTGCACCGGAGCACCGAAACGGGCCAAGGCTTCAATAGCGAAAGGCATCGGTGTGCCCTGGGTGATGACGACGTGATGCAGAACTGCTTGGCAGATGACTGCGGTGGGATGCACCCGAGAGAGGTACGAGGCGAACTCTGCATCGAGCAGGCCGGAAGCAGGGCTGAGATTCGTGATGTCGCCGAGAATCGGAGTGATGCGCCCGGCGAGATCAGCATTGGTCGAGACTCCGGCATAGAGCACGTCGAGTGCACCGGCATCTGCGTCCATCACGATGACGTTGGCATGTGCGTCACGTACGAGACGAGATGCCGTGAATCCGTCATTGCCGCCGACGTCGAGCACAAGGCGCTCGCGCCCGGGGAAAGCGTTGATGAAATCGGCCGCGAACGCAGACTTCCGAGTGAGGTCGCTTTCCTCGTAATGCTCGCGCGAGCCGTAACCGACCCACGTGGTGGCATGCGCCTTTCCGTGCAGCTTGCCGATCTGCTTCGCCAGGCGCTTGGTCAGACCTTTTGTGGCCGAGAGCGCAAGGTCACGATTCTTATTTGCTTCACCGGCGAATTGAGTTTCGCTGGGTGCTTTTGAGGTCGGACGAGTCGTGGCCTGCAGTAGAAGCAGGGAGAAACTGCGTCGCTTGCCCTTGGGGAGCAACTGACGCGCGGCGTCGGAGCGGAGCCCGCGATGGCGTGAGAGCTGCCACGCATCGGCGGCGGTGACGTGATCGCCGGAACCAACGGCAAGCGGGTTGATGAAGTGCTCGATGAATTGACGTGATGCGTTCCATGACGGGTTCGGGCGCCAGGCCTCGATGGAACCGATGTCAATGAATCGCGGAGTCAATCCATCAAATTGCACGTTGAACGCTGATGCGTCCTTGAGATCGAGACCGATGTCGAGCAAGCGCATACGCAGGTTGAGCGTGAGTTGGGCCGCCGATTCGAGTAATGAATTCGGCCACTCCCATGGATACGTGATTACCTCGACCGTATCGACGCGGAAGACACGGGAGTCTGCTTTCGACTCACGGCCGGCACTACGCGCGAATGCCTCGAGCACACGAGCCGCATGCTCCCCTTCGACACGGTCGAAGGGGACGATCGCTCGCTCGGCGATCAGCGTGTCGTAAAGCGCGGAGTCACGAAGGGTGTTGATGGCCTCGGCAGATGCCGGGCTCGCAATTCGGTACCAGGTGCCGTCGTGGAGGAAGGCAGCGTTCTCGGGATCGCGAAAGCTCGCCGTGGGCTGCGAGCTCACTTCTCGGTAGGTGCCGACTCGGTGGCTTCCACAATCACCGAGGGCGTCTTGGCGGGGCCACGGCCACGGATCTGTGCCCACTTCGAGCGGATGAAGAACCAGATGCCCGCGGCACCACTGGCGATGGCAGCCAGCAGGTAGGAACCCGTTCCGGCGTCGATGTATCCGACGGTCTTCAGCATCTGTTCACCTCTTGGTTGAGTGCGCGTAACCCTGAGCGTACAGGCAGGTGCAGACTGTGCGGGTGCAGTCGTCCCCCATGAGAAGCCCCCGCAGCTGGGGGATCCTCATTCTCGGCACGGTCTGCGCCGGTATTGCCGTGGCTTTGCTCCTGGATTCTGCCTTTGGGGTGGCCCCGGTTGATGCGGTGTTCTCGGGAATCAGCCGCATGACCGGCATCAGCGTGGGTACTGCCCTCATCGCGGCCTGCATCGTTCTCGTCCTCGTCGCATGGGCGCTTGGAGTAAAGCCAGGCCTCGGCACGGTGATCTCGTTCTTCGGCATTGGACTGACCGTGGATGCTACGACCTGGGTTCTCGAGGCAACGGGCTGGAGTGTCACCGACAACTCCTGGCCGCTACGTCTCCTGGTGTGGCTCCTGGCTGCACCATTGCTGGGTTTTGCAGCCGCGTGCATGTATTCGAGCGGGCTCGGAGCAAGCCCTTACGACCTGTTCGTGCAGTCGCTGGGGCGATTCCACCTGTCGATTCCGGTGGCCAGGGTGATCATCGACGGCGCCATGCTCGTGGTGGCCTTCGTCATTGGAGGGGCGTGGGGCCTGGGCACGGTGGGCCTGATGCTGGCTATTCCCCTATTCCTGAAGCTCTTCTTGCCCCTTGTAGGCCGCTTCGCACCGCACCAGTCATTCGAGCATCCCTCCCGCTCCACTAATAGTTGACAGTTCAACTAATAAAGCGGATACTCGTCCTATGAGTACCGCGCCTGACCGCATGCCCGCCCTGTTCCTCGGCCACGGCGCTCCTCCCCTGCTCGATGACCGGCTCTGGACCTCCCAGCTCGCCGCCTGGGCCGGCGAGCTCCCGACGCCCACGGCAATCCTGATCGTCTCCGCCCACTGGGAGCAGGCGCCGATGAGCCTGTCAGCACCTGGCGCCGCGACTCCGGTGATCTACGACTTCGGCGGATTTGATCCCAAGTACTACGCCATGACGTACGACACCCCTGATGCGTCGGCACTCTCGGCCCTCGTCACGTCAGTGATGCCCGATGGCATGACCGTGCACCAGCACCAGACCCGCGGTCTCGATCACGGCGCGTGGGTGCCGCTGAAGGTGATGTATCCCGCTAGCGATATTCCCGTACTTCAACTCTCACTTCCCACCCATGATCCACAGACCCTCATGGAGATCGGACGTCGACTTCAGCCATTGCGCGATACTGGAGTTCTCATCATCGGCTCGGGATTCCTCACACACGGACTTCCTTACCTGCGTGACTGGAGCACCAACGCCACGCCACCGGGCTGGTCCGTCGACTTCGACCTGTGGGCGCACGAGGCCATGGCGCGTGGCGATCTCGACACGTTGATGGACTACCGCAATCAGGCTCCTGGAATGCCGTACGCGCATCCGACCGTCGAGCATCTCTCACCGCTCTTCGTGGCCCTTGGCGCAGCCAGCATTCCCGATAGTGCACCAACGGTGACTATCGACGGATACTTTTATGGTCTGGCAAAGCGATCGATTCAAATCGCCTAACGAAGGGCTCGCCGATGGGATCCAACGCCGAACGCAAGGATCCAACGACCGATCGGCTGCCGAAGAAGGTGTACGAAGACGAGCTATACCGCTTGCAGGCCGAGTTAGTGAAGCTTCAGGAATGGGTTCGCCTCGAGGGCTTACGCGTAGTTGTGCTCTTCGAAGGTCGCGACGCAGCCGGCAAGGGCTCTGCAATCAAGCGAGTTACCGAGTACCTCAACCCCCGAGTTGCCCAGATCGTCGCGCTGCCCACGCCAACTGAACGTCAACGCACGCAGTGGTATTTCCAGCGCTACGTCGATCACCTTCCCGCCGCGGGAGAGATCAGGCTGTTCGATCGCTCCTGGTACAACCGAGCCGGAGTCGAGCACGTCATGGGCTTCTGCACTTCAGAGGAGTACCGACGATTCCTGCAGCAGACACCGATCTTTGAACGACTCCTGATCGAGGACGGAATCATCCTGCGCAAGTACTGGTTCAGCGTGAGCGACGCCGAGCAGGAACGACGCTTCAAGTCGCGACTCGATGATCCGATGAGGCAATGGAAACTCTCGCCGATGGATCTCGAGTCCATTAGTCGCTGGGAGGACTACTCGCGAGCGAAGGACGAGATGTTCGTGCACACCGACATCCCGGAATCACCATGGTTTGTCGTGGAGGCTGACGATAAGCGGCGCGCACGCATCAACATGATCCATCACCTGCTGTCAACGATTCCCTATGAGCAAGTCATGCGCCCGCCGCTTGAACTGCCGCATCGACCGAAGTCCAGTGGTTACGAGCGTCCGCCGAGGGATCTCAACAACTACGTGCCGGATTTTGCCGCAAGCCTGCTGACGGACTGAGGATCAGAGTTCGCCGCTGCGACCTGGCGCGTGACTCTCCAGAAGTGCGTACACCTCGCTGGCGCGGTAGCGGCGATGGCCACCGAGAGTGCGAATGCTCGCCAACTTGCCGGCCTTGGCCCAGCGGGTGACCGTCTTGGGATCGACGCGAAAGAGGGCTGCGACCTCAGAGGGGGTGAGCAACTGCTCGGACTCTGGCCCGGCCATGAGCTTCCTCCCCACTCCACTAGGTGCTACTTGTGGCTTCGTGAACCGTCGTACTGTCCCATCCTGGTGGTAGCGCGGCAAGCGTAAACGGCCGATTTACCGTGTTTTTCCAAGCTTTCCGGCCGTTTTTCGGTCCTACCGAGGCTGGAGTCCGAAATGTCCGTTCCTGTCATCCCGGACCGGATAGCCGCTGTCTAGGGCGCCAGGTAGACTTACGATCAGTGACGCGCGGCGGCCCCGGGGCTACTGCGCGAGTTCCGTCCAATACGTACCGGGGCGATGGCCCCGAATAAGGGGGTCGAGCCATGGGGCGCGGCCGGGCCAAGGCGAAGCAGACCAAGGTTGCCCGCGAGCTTAAGTACGGTGGTCCGCAGACAGATTTCGATCGTCTGCAGGCCGAGCTCGGCGGAGGAAGCAGCTCGTACACCAGCACGAGTGTCGACACCGATGATGTCGACGACGAAGACGATCCCTACGCCAAGTACCTCGACGACGAAGACAAGTAGTTCCGGCCTGCGCTGCTACAGCGCGTAGGAGCCGATCAGCGTCGTCGCGCCACCCTTGCCACCCTTGGCCTCGGCGTCTCCATGCTCACCGTCGCGACGATCGCGAATCTCTCCGCAGACCCACGATGGAACTCCTCGCCCATTGAGCAGGCGAAGTGCGGCATCGGCTGATCCTGGCGGAACGATGGCGATCATGCCCATGCCCATGTTGAAGGTGCGCTCAAGTTCGATCTGCTCAACCTTGCCCAGGCTCCCAATCACGGTGAACACCGGCTGAGGTGTCCAACTGGAGCGATCGATATCGACAGCAAGGTGCTGCGGAAGCACGCGGGCGATGTTTGCCGCGATACCGCCACCGGTGATGTGGCTCATCGCATGCACCTCAACTGCATCGGCAAGTGCCAGGCAGTCCTTGGCATAGATACGCGTCGGAATGATGAGTTCTTCGCCCACCGTGTGACCGAGTTCGTCAATGGTTGCCGAAAGTCCGGGGCCGCCATCACCGAGCAAGACGTATCGCGCGAGCGAGTAACCATTGGAGTGCAGACCCGAGGACTTCATTGCGATAACGACGTCACCGGCACGCACGAGATCGGCACTCAACAGTCGATCGGCCTCCACCACACCCGTGCCGGCCCCGGCCATGTCGTACTCATGCGGGCCTAGCAGGCCCGGATGCTCGGCAGTCTCGCCGCCAAGAAGTGCGCAGCCGGCCTGGCGGCAGCCTTCGGCAATGCCCGCGACGATATTCGCGATGCGCTCGGGCACGACTGAGCCCGTCGCGATGTAGTCGGTCAGAAAGAGGGGCTCGGCGCCGCACACGACGAGATCGTCGACAATCATCGCGACAAGATCGATACCGACTGTGTGGTGAATATCGAGTGCCTGAGCAACAGCCACCTTCGTGCCGACACCATCGGTCGATGTGGCGAGAAGCGGCTTGCGGTACTTGGTCAGCGCGGATGCATCGAAGAGGCCGGCGAATCCGCCGAAGCTTCCGACGGTCTCAGGACGCTGAGCAGCCGCGACCGAGGCACGCATCAGCGCGACTGCGCGCTCACCTGCCTCGACATCAACACCGGCCGCCGCGTATGAAGCACCGCTCATGGACGATCCAGGGCGTCAAGGGCGCCACCGGCAACGGTGTTCGAGACACCCTCGGCGTCAACCACCCGACGTTCGATGCCGTCAAGAACCTGTTTGCCGACTGCCTGCTGGGCTTCCGGGATCTGCACCGGGTAGATGCCGTCGAAGCAGGCGCGGCACAAGTTGTCCTTGGGAATCGTGGTGGTCTTGATCAGCATGTCGAGATCGACATAGCCCAGTGAGTCAGCGCCGATTGACGTGCAGATCTCGTCGACGGTGAGTCCGTTTGCCACGAGCTCAGCACGCGTGGCGAAATCAATGCCGTAGAAGCACGGCCACTTGACTGGCGGGCTGCTGATGCGCACATGAACTTCCTTCGCACCGGCTTCACGAAGCATCCGCACGAGTGCACGTTGAGTATTGCCGCGCACGATTGAGTCGTCGACCACCACGAGACGCTGACCTGCGATGACCTCGCGCAGCGGATTCAGCTTCAGTCGAATACCGAGCTGGCGAATGGTCTGCGACGGCTGGATGAAGGTACGCCCGACGTAGGCGTTCTTCACGAGGCCTTCGGCGAACGGAATTCCGGACTCCTGGGCGTAGCCGATGGCGGCGTAACGACCCGACTCCGGGACAGGGATGACGAGGTCAGCTTCTACCGGATGCTCGCGGGCAAGCTCGCGTCCGATCTCCACGCGAGAAACCTGCACGCTACGGCCGGCGATCGAGGTGTCGGGGCGGGCGAGGTACACGTACTCAAAGAGACAGCCCTTGGGCTTCGCCTCGGCAAAGCGCTGCGAGCGCAGGCCATGCTCGTCGATGCAGATCAGTTCGCCCGGCTCAACTTCGCGCACGAACGCCGCACCAACAATGTCGAGGGCAGCGGTCTCACTGGCGATGACCCAGCCTCGCTCGAGCCGACCGAGCACGAGTGGGCGAATGCCCTGCGGATCACGTGCGCCGTAGAGCGCATCGTCATCCATGAACACGAGGGAGAACGCCCCGCGCACATTCGGCAGTTCGAGCATTGCCGCGGCCTCAATGCTCAGATCGGGATGCACGGCAAGGAGCGCGGTCAAAACATCAGTGTCGTTGGTCGCGATTGCCTCGCCGAGCGGGAGTTCGCCCGAGACGGTGGCCAGGCTCGCCAATCGGGTGGCGAGTTCGCGCGTGTTGGTGATGTTGCCGTTGTGACCGAGGGCGAGATGACCTGTCGCGGTGGAGCGAAGGATCGGCTGCGCGTTCTCCCAGACACTGGCGCCGGTGGTCGAGTACCGCGTGTGACCGATGGCCACATGACCCCTCAATGACTCGAGACTCGCCTCGGTGAACACCTGAGAAACAAGGCCCATGTCCTTGTAGACGAGGATGTGGCTGCCATCGCTGACCGCAATACCTGCGGATTCCTGGCCGCGATGCTGCAGTGCATACAGGCCGAAGTACGTGAGTTTGGCGACCTCGTCACCTGGCGCCCAGACCCCGAATACGCCGCAAGCGTCCTGGGGGCCTTTATCGCCGGGAAGGAGATCATGGTTCAGGAGTCCATCGCCTCGCGCCACACGCCAAGGATACGGGATAGATCAGATGACTCCGCCAGCACGCTCGTCATCGCTGCCAAACTTTTGGGCAACGTAGATCGGGATGATGCTGACCAGCACGAGCGCAGCTGCGACCACGTTGACAATGGGCGCCTGGTTGGGCCGGAAGAGGTTCTGGTAGATCCAGATCGGCAGGGTCGTTATGCCTGGTCCGGCGGTGAACGTGGTGACGATGATCTCGTCAAAGGACAGCCCGAAGGCCAGAATTCCGCCGGCCAGGATCGCTGACTTCATGAGCGGGAACGTGACCAGTCTGAACGTGGTCCAGCCCCCTGCTCCAAGATCCGATGATGCCTCCTCGACGCTGCCCCCCATGCGGCGAAGCCGAGCAAGCACGTTGTTGTAGACCACGACCATGCAGAAGGTGGCGTGGGCGACGACCAGGGTCAAAAACGTGAGTCCGCCGAGATATGAGGTGAAGACATTGTTGAGAGCGATACCTGTAACGATGCCGGGAAGCGCGATGGGCAGCACGATCAGCAGCGAGATCGATTCCCGTCCGAAGAAGCGGTAGCGCGCAATGGCCAACGAGATCAGCAGCCCCAGCACGAGAGCGATGGCAGTCGCGCATAGCGCGACGATCACGCTGGTCAGAAGTGCGCTGCGTACTCCCTCATTGTCGAGAGCTCGACCCCACCATTCGGTCGTAAAGCCTGTCGGAGGCCAGGTCAACGACTTGTTCGTGCTGAAGGAGTTGATCAGGATGATTCCGAGTGGGACGTAAATGAACGCTCCGGCGATCAGGGCGAATACCCCGAGCAGGATCTTTGTTCCGCGGGACAGTGTCATGGCTACACGTTCTCCAGCGCACCGGTCTTACGAACCGCCAGCAAATACAACAAGATGATGATCACCGGCAAAGTCGCCACTGCCGCGGCGAATGGAAGATTCGTGACGTAGGTCTGCTGAACGACGTTGCCGAGCATTGTTACCTTGCCGCCGACGATCTGGGCAGTGATGTAGTCGCCGAGACTCAGCGAGAAGGTGAAAATCGAACCGGCCACTACCGACGGGAAGATCATCGGGATCACGATGCTTCGGAAAGTTCGCCCCGAATGCGCGCCCAGATCTGCTGATGCATCAAGCATCGAATCAGGCAGCCGCGTGAGTCCGGCGTAGACCGGCAAGATCATGTACGGAAGCCAGAGATAGGTCAGCGTGATCACGATGCCGAGATAGCCGTAACCAGGGCCGCCGAGGCCCAGGGGCTTGAGGAACCACGCGATGACGCCGGTCTCGGGCTGCAGCATCGATCGCCACGCATAAACCTTCACGAGATACGACGCCCAGAGCGGTGTGAGCACCAGCGCGACCATCACCGGGCGCCAGTTGCGCGGGGCGACCCGTGCCATGAAGAAGGCCAACGGAACCGCGATGACCAAGCAAAGAATCGTCACGAGCACCGCGATTGAAATCGTGCGGAAGACCGATTGGTAGTAGGCCGAGGTGGTAAACAGATTCTGGAAGTTCTTCAGGCTGAAAGATCGAACAACCTGACCGGTGAAATCATCGACTTGGTAGAAGGCCGTAAGAAAGAGAGCGGCCAGCGAACCCAGATAGACCACGACCAACCACGCCATCGGGGCGGTAAGCAGGCCGCCCAGGCGAAGCCCGGGATGCCTGTACCAAAAACCCCGATGGGTGGCGGTCGTGGTCGTCACTGAGATTCTCTTTCGCTACGCAGCGCTAGCTACGCAGTGCCGTCCACGCAGTACCCCACTCGCTGTAAGGGATGCACTGCACGTCGGTACGACCATCCAGGCATGCGGTGGTCGGGGTGTTCCAGTAGTAGACGTCCTTCCAGTACTCGGTATCACCTGCGTGATACGTCGTGCAGAAATTCTTGTCCGTGGTGAGGTCGCATGCCTTGGAATTCGACGGAGCCTCGCCGAACCACTCCGCCACCTGCGCATTGACCGACGGCGAGGCGATGTAATCGACCCACTTGTATGCGCAGTTGATGTTCGGGGTGTCCTTGGCGATCATCCAGGTATCCGACCAGCCGGTCGCACCTTCCTTGGCCTTGGCGGCAGCCACGTGGCCACCGTCTGCCTCGGCCAGATTCGCGATGACCTGCCACGAAGTACCGACAGCGGTCGAGCCGGACTCGAAGGCCTGCGTGGCCTTGGTGTAATCCGACCAGTACTCGCCGATCAGCTCCTTCTGCTGCGTCAGCAGCGCCATGGCGGCGTCGAACTGAGTCTTATCAAGGGCATAGGGGTCCTTGATACCCAGTTCAGGCTGAGTGGCCATCAGGTAGACCGCGGCATCCGCGATGAAGATCGGTGAGTCATACGCGGTGACCGAACCCTTGTAGGGCGAATTCGGATCGAAGGTCACTGCCCATGAGTCGAGCGGAGTCTTCACCTTGTCGGTGTTCCACATGATCAGGTTTGCGCCACGGCCGTGTGGAATGCCGTAGGCAACACCATTGACGCTGTTGAACTTCTGCATCTTCAGGTCGGGGAAGATGTCGGCGTAGCTCGGAACCAGATCAGTGTTGACCGGCTGAACGAGATCGCCATAGATCAGGCGAAGGGTGGCGTCGCCCGAGGCCGACACGACATCCCAGCCACCGCCCTGCATGAGCTTGACGGCTTCGTCCGAGGTTCCGAAGGTCTTGAGGTTAACCTGGCAACCGGTGTCCTTCTCGAACTGGGTGACCCAGTCGACCTTGGGATCAGTGGAGCCGTCTTCGACGTATCCCGGCCACGCGAGGATGTTGAGCTGGCCCTCGCCCATACCCACCGGCCCTGCGAATGCAGATCCACCAGGGGTCGCGGCTGCTGCGCCCCCCGACGCTGCCGCACTGCTGCCGCTTGAGCTGCTGCTCGAGCTGCCACCGCAGGCAGCGACAAGCACCATCGTGCTCACGCTTACCGCGGCGACTGTAAGTAGACGCTTTGCGCGCATCTACGCCTCCTTATTTCGATGGGTGATCGTCCGGTTGGCCGATCAATTCACTGAGTACTCGTGCTCCGTGTTCCAGAGCAACGTGACGTTCTCGCCACGCATGGCCAGCCGTTGATCAGCGTGACGCCCTGAGTTCTGCTCGACTGCCACGAGGGTGCCGCCTGGCGCAAGGTCAATGACCATGCGGGTTGACATGCCCACGTAGATCACCTCGCGGACAGTGCCGGCGACAGCCCGCTCTCCGGCAGAGGCGGATGCACCTGGCGCGGCGATGCGAATCTTCTCCGGGCGAATAGACCAGGTGCCGGCATTACCGAGCACAGCGCGCGCAGTTTCGTCACGCAGCAGATTCGAGGTACCGACGAACCCCGCCACGAATTCCGAAGCAGGGAATTCGTAGATCTCTGCAGGAGTGCCAAGCTGCACGATGCGTCCGTCGTTGAAGACGGCGATGCGATCCGACATCGTCAGCGCTTCGTCCTGGTCATGTGTCACGAAGACGAAGGTGATGCCAACATCGCGCTGGATTGCCTTGAGCTCGACCTGCATCTGCTCGCGGAGCTTGAGGTCGAGTGCTCCGAGCGGTTCATCGAGGAGCAGCACCTTGGGGCGGTTGACGAGGGCGCGGGCCAGAGCCACGCGCTGGCGCTGGCCTCCGGAGAGCTGTGAGGGGGCGCGGTCGCCAAGTTCAGCTAGCCGCACGCCTTCCAGGGCTTCCATCGCTCGCGCGCGGCGCTCGGCCTTCGGCACCTTCTTCACGCGCAGGCCGTACTCGATGTTCTCGAGCACTGTCATGTGCGGAAAGAGTGCGTAATCCTGGAAGACCGTGTTGACGTCGCGGGCATAAGGCGGTGCGTTCGTGACATCGACACCGTCGAGTTCGATAGACCCGGCATCAGGTCGCTCGAAGCCGGCGATCATGCGCAGTACCGTGGTCTTGCCCGAACCGGAGGGCCCGAGAAGGGTCAGGAATTCACCGTCAACGACATCCAGGTCGACGCCATCGACGGCTACGACAGTGCCGAAGGTGCGCCGCAGATCTCGCACACGAATCGCTGTGTTCACGCCGTAACCCTATTCAGGGAACTGGAATTCGCACGGCGAGACAAGCAAAAGGAATGAACTCGTTACCTATCGGAAATTCGC
Source organism: uncultured Actinomycetes bacterium (assembly GCA_937876275.1). GTDB lineage: Bacteria > Actinomycetota > Actinomycetes > S36-B12 > S36-B12 > CAIKZY01. The sequence continues at coordinate 21,251 of CALFIA010000187.1, forward strand.
GCAACGAATTCCGTAGCCCGGTCATCAGAAAAGCGGTAGCCACTCCCCGAGATCCGATCTCTCGCCACTGGCATGCACTCGCCCGCTGGAAACCCCTTCCTGCCAGGTGAGATCACCGCAGGCCAACGCGATCCAGGTGGCGGCATCCATCTCGACGACCGCAGCGGGGGTTCCACGACGATGGGTATGCCCCGCGACCGCCTGCACTGCGGCAAACGGCGGAATCCGTACCTCGACACTGCGCCCCGGTGCCCGCTCGACGAGAGCAGCCAAAGTCGCCTTGACGGCCGCCTTCGCCTCAGCGCGGTCGGGGCTCTGGCCTGCGAGGTAGGCGGCCCGAACTGCCTGCACCTCGTCGGGGATCACGTCAGCTCGCGAAGATGGCCGGGATGGTGGCTTCGTGCGAGAGGCGCAGTTCGGAGATAGAGGCGCTGAACTGGCCGACGATCTCCACTGCATCGCCGCCCGCCTCGCCCAGGCGCGTCGCCGGCAGTCCGGCCGCGGCGCAGGATGCCACGAATGCCGCCTCGTGCGCCGAGGTGACCACGGCGATAGCCCGACCGGTCGACTCTGCGAAGCAGAAGACGAATGGATCGAGGTCGGAAGGAACCGATACCTTGACACCGATTCCTGACTTCATCGCCATCTCGGTCAGGGTGATAGCGATACCGCCATCAGAGATGTCATGAGCTGCGGCCACGATGCCGCTAATCGAAGCCGCAACCATCACCTCAGAGAGAACCCGCTCACGCTGGAGATCAACGACTGGCGGAATCCCACCAAGGTGACCGTGAACATGATGTGCCCACTCGCTGCCCGCGAATTCATCACGCGTGTCACCAAGCACGTAAACGATCTGGCCGGGTGCCGACCAGGCCATCGGAGTGCGCTTGTCGACGTCGTCGATCACCGCAAGAACTCCCACGACGGGAGTCGGGAGAATTGCCGTATCACCGGTCTGGTTGTAGAACGACACGTTGCCGCCGGTCACCGGGACACCGAGCTCGAGGCAACCATCGGCGAGGCCACGGCACGCCTCGGAGAACTGCCACATCACCTCGGGATCCTCTGGAGATCCGAAGTTCAGGCAGTTGGTCACGGCAAGCGGCTTCGCGCCGGCGACCGAAACATTGCGGTAGGACTCCGCGAGTGCGAGCTTGGCACCGTTGTACGGATCAAGTTTCGCGTACCGACCATTGCAGTCAGTCGAGATCGCGACGCCGCGGCCGGTGATCTCGTCGACACGAATCATGCCGGCATCTTCGGGCTGCGCAAGCACGGTGTTACCGAGTACGTAGCGGTCGTACTGATCGGTGATCCATGACTTCGACGCAAGGTTCGGTGCACCGATCAAGTCGAGCAGCGTCGCACGCAACTGCTCGCCATCAGTTGGTCGCGGCAGCGAATCAGGAGAATCAGCTTGCAGGGCATCTTGCCACGACGGGCGGTGATACGGACGCTCGTAGACGGGGCCATCATGCGCGACACTTCTCGGCGGCACGTCGACAATCTGCTCACCGTGCCAGTCAACAGTCAGGCGACCCGAGGCGTTGACCTCGCCGATGACCACGGCTTCGACATCCCACTTCTTGATCAGTGCCATGAACTCGTCGAGCTTCTCGGGAGTCACGATGGCGCACATGCGCTCCTGAGACTCGCTCATCAAGATCTCTTCGGGCGAAAGGGTTTGATCACGCAGCAGCACGCGATCAAGCCACACATGCATGCCGCCGTCGCCGTTGGAAGCGAGCTCGCTGGTTGCGCAGGAGATACCCGCGCCTCCGAGATCCTGGATGCCCTCGACGAGACCTGCGTGCAGTACCTCGAGGGTTGCCTCGATGAGTAGCTTCTCCATGAATGGATCGCCGACCTGAACACTCGGGCGCTTCGCAGGACCATCAGCATCGAAGGTCTCGGAGGCGAGAACAGATACGCCACCAATACCATCGCCACCGGTGCGTGCGCCATAAAGGACAACGAGATTTCCGACGCCCTTCGCGCTCGCGAGGTGGATGTCTTCGTGACGCATCGAGCCGACACATAGTGCATTGACCAGCGGATTACCCAGGTACGTGGAGTCGAAGACCACCTCGCCGCCGATATTCGGCAGGCCCAGGCAGTTGCCGTACCCACCGATACCGCTGACGATGCCCGGCAGCACGCGACGCGTGTCAGGTGCATCGAGTGGGCCGAAGCGCAACGGGTCCATCACTGCAAGCGGGCGCGCGCCCATCGAGATGATGTCGCGCACGATTCCGCCAACGCCGGTTGCCGCACCTTGGTACGGCTCGACATACGAGGGATGATTGTGACTTTCGACCTTGAAGGTGACGGCCCAGCCATCACCGATGTCGACAACACCGGCGTTCTCGCCGATGCCCACCAGGAGTGCATCGGTCTTCGGAGCCTTTTCACCGAACTGCCGCAGGTGCACCTTGGAAGACTTGTACGAGCAGTGCTCACTCCACATTACCGAGTACATGGCAAGTTCGGATGACGTGGGGCGTCGACCGAGAATCTCGCGAATGCGCTCGTATTCATCAGGCTTGAGACCGAGCTCTCCGAACGGCTGCGGGGCGTCGGGGTTCGACTGCGCTGCGGAAACAGTGTCGGTCATCAGGCGCTCACAAGTGCGGTCAGGACGCTGGTGAAGAACGGGAGCCCTTCAGTCGTCGGGCCGGTGAGGGCTTCGACTGCGTGCTCGGGATGCGGCATGAGGCCGACGACATTGCCGCGCTCATTGCGAATGCCCGCGATATCGCGCGCACTGCCATTCGGGTTCACGTCGAGGTAACGAGCAACAACGCGACCTTCGCCCTCAAGCATGTCGAGAGTTGCCGGGTCGGCGAAATAGTTGCCCTCGCCGTTCTTCAGCGGCACGACAATCTCCTGGTTCTTGAAGTAATCGCGAGTCCACATCGAATCAGCATTCTCGATGCGCAGCTTCTGATCGCGGCAGATGAAGTGGCGCGACTCATTGCGCATCAGCGCACCGGGAAGAAGGTGCGACTCGACCAGAATCTGGAAGCCATTGCAGATGCCCAGCACCGGAAGGCCTCCCTTGGCGCCATCGATGATCGAGTTCATCACCGGGGCGAAGCGAGAGATCGCGCCGCAGCGCAGGTAGTCACCGTACGAGAAGCCGCCCGGCAGAATCACCGCATCGACACCCTTAATGTCGTCGTCACCATGCCAGAGTTCAACAGGCTCGCCACCGGCAATGCGCACGGCGCGGGCCGCATCGCGATCGTCGAGGGTGCCCGGGAAGGTCACGACGCCGATGCGAGCGCTCACGCGTCGGCCTCGACTGTGAGCGAGTAGTTCTCGATCACCGGGTTGGAGAGAAGCTCCTCGGCCAGCTTGTGCATCAGGGCCAGACGGTCACCCGTGAGATCACCGTCGACCTGAATCACGAACTGCTTGCCCTGTCGGACGTCAGCGACCCCCGACAGGCCCAGGCGCCCGAGGGCTCCCTGAACAGCTCGCCCCTGGGGGTCGAGGATCTCCGGCTTGAGCATGACGTCGACGACGACGCGGGCCACGGGCTCTCCATTGCTAGTGCAGGCAGAAGGCTGGGGAAGGGCTCCAGTCTATCGGCGTCTGGGCATCCTCGAGAACGGCGGCTGACGGCGGTTAGCTCTCACCGAACCCGACGAGATGCTCATCAATGGTCCCCGACGTGAGTCAGCCAAGATCCCCGCTCAGCAGTCCACCACTCGGGCGCGGAAGGTGGGACGCTTGCCAGGATGACCAAGCGCTGGCGACCATGTCGCGCAGATCGCGGTTCGCCTTCCAACCGAGTTCACGCTCGATCTTCGAGACGGCGGCAAAGGATGCCGGCGGGTCACCTGCACGGCGCCCGACAATCTCGGCGTTCACATCAGTGCCAATCACCTCGCTGATCATGCTCATGACCTCGAGCACTGAGGAGCCTTGGCCGCGTCCAACGTTGAAGGACTCCGCACGTCCGCCGGACTCACAGCGCGCGGCGGCAGCGACGTGTGCGCTCGCGAGGTCGGCCACATGGATGTAGTCACGGATGCACGAGCCGTCAGGAGTCGGGTAGTCATCGCCGAACACCTTTGGGGGTTCACCCAAACTGAGTGCTCGGAACACCATCGGCACGAGGTTGTTCACACTTCGATCGCCGAGGGCATCGCTGCCGGCGCCGGCCACATTGAAGTAACGCAGGGCGACCCAGGAAAAGCCGTGAGCTATGCCCATGCCGCGTGCGAGCCACTCGCCGACAACCTTGGTCTCGCCGTAAGGCGATTCGGGGTTCAGTGGGAAATCTTCGGAGATCGGATTGGATGCGGGTGTGCCGTAGACGGCCGCTGAGGATGAGTACACGAGATTCGTGACTCCGGAGTCACGCATTGCTGCGAGAAGTGACTGCATTCCAATGACGTTCTCGTCGTAGTAGTACAGCGGCATGTGAACAGACTCGCCCGCTGCCTTCTTTGCAGCTAGGTGAATGACGCCATCAACCTTGTGCTCGCGCAATGCTGAGGTCACTGCATCGCGATCGGAGACCGTAGCAACGATCAGCGGAACATCGGAGGGAACGTTCTCCCGTACGCCGGAGGAAAGATCATCGAGCACCACGACATTGCGGCCGCTGGCCTGGAGTTCACGAATGACGTGCGCACCGATGTAACCGGCGCCTCCGGTCAGCAGCCAGGTGGTCATTCGAACTTCTCCCCCGTCATGATCTCGTACGCCTCGATGTACTTGGCGCGAGTCTTCTCGACGATCTCATTGGGCAGAGCCGGCGGCGGAGTATTCGAGTTCTTGTCCCAGCCCGAAGCGGGCGAGGTGAGCCAGTCACGCACGAACTGCTTGTCGAATGACGGCTGCGCGTGACCGGGCTCCCACTGATCGAGCGGCCAGTAGCGCGAGGAGTCGGGGGTGAGCACCTCATCGGCGAGCACGATCTGACCCTTGTGCTTGCCATTCGTACCGAAGCCGAATTCAAACTTGGTGTCAGCAAGGATCAGCCCGCGCTGATGAGCGAGGGCGTCGGCACGGCGGTAGATGTCGAGCGAGAGACGCTTGAGTTCCTGAGCCTCTTCCTGGCCGATCGTGATGACGACCTCATCGAAGGTCACGTTCTCGTCATGATCGCCAATCGCCGCCTTGGTTGCGGGAGTGAAGATCGGCTTCGGCAGCAGTGAGCCATCGACGAGCCCCGGCGGCAGGCCGTTGCCGCAGATCTGACGAGTGGCGTTGTAATCGGCGAGGCCAGAGCCGGCGAGATAGCCGCGCACGACGCACTCAACCGGAAGCATCTCCAGCGGCTCGCAGATCATTGCGCGACCGGCAACAGTCTTCGGAACAGCGGTGGTCTCAAGGTGATTGGGCACCACGCCTTCGAGCATCTGGAACCACCACAGCGAGAGCTTGGTGAGAATTCGACCCTTGTCAGGAATCGTGGTGGGCAGCACCCAGTCGTAAGCCGAGATCCGATCGCTCGCGATGAAAAGGAGTCGATCGTCGGGCGTGCGGTAGAGATCGCGCACCTTGCCCGAATAGACGTGGGTGTAGCCCTCAGGAAGCCCGTAGTCGGTCACGGGAATGTTGGTCACAGGATGTCTCCGGGCTTGTATCCGGCGGCTTCCGGATGTTCATTGACGATGCCTTCGACGCGAAGCGCGATGGCCTTCACCTGATCGCCGGCGGCACCGGTGAAGTCGAGCGGATCTGCGATGAGTGCGGTGAGTTCTTCAACGGACAGTTCAAGACGTGCATCGTTCGACAGGCGCACGAGCAGATCATTCTCGGAAAGACCGGCTTCGCGCATTTGCAGTGCGACAGATACGGCGTGCTCCTTGATCGCTTCGTGGGCGGTCTCGCGACCGACTCCCTTGCGCACGGAGGCCATCAGCACCTTTGTGGTGGAGAGGAACGGCAGGTAGCGCTCGAGCTCACGATCAATAACGGCCGGGAAGGCGCCGAAGTCGTCGAGCACGGTGAGGAAAGTCTCGAAGAGACCGTCAAGGGCGAAGAAGGAATCCGGCAGAGCAACTCGGCGCACGACCGAGCACGAGACATCGCCTTCATTCCACTGATTGCCGGCGAGCTCCGCGGTCATCGTGAGGTAGCCCTTGAGGATGATCGCGAAACCATTCACTCGTTCACACGACCGCGTGTTCATCTTGTGCGGCATTGCCGATGATCCGACCTGGCCGGGACGGAATCCCTCGGTCACGAGATCGTGACCGGCCATCAGCCGAATTGTGGTCGCGAGACTCGACGGTGCTGCTGCCACCTGCACGAGCGCGGCCACGACATCGAAGTCGAGTGAGCGCGGGTAGACCTGGCCCACACTGCTGAGCACGTTCTGGAATCCGAGGTGACGTGCAACGCCTTCCTCGAGTTGTGCGAGTCGTTCGGTGGAGCCGAGAAGATCGAGCATGTCTTGAGCCGTCCCGACCGGACCTTTAATGCCGCGCAACGGGTAACGCGCGATGAGATCGTTGAGTCGGTCATAGGCGACAAGCAACTCGTCGGCCGCGGAAGCGAAACGCTTGCCCAGAGTGGTGGTCTGCGCAGGCACATTGTGAGAGCGGCCGGTAATCGCGGTGTCGGAGTATGCGACAGCAAGAGAGGCAAGTCGCTCGAGTGCCGCGATGACCTTCACGCGCACGAGAAGCAGCGAGTCGCGAATCTGAAGCTGCTCGACATTCTCGGTGAGATCGCGGGAGGTCATTCCGAGGTGAATGGTCTCGAAACCGGCGAGGTCGTTGAACTCTTCGATTCGAGCCTTGACGTCATGCTTGGTCACTCGCTCGCGAGCGGCGATCGAGGCGACGTCGACCTGGTCGATCACCGAGCGATAGGCGTCCAGGGCACCGGCAGGCATCGCCAGGCCGAGCTCGGCCTGGGAGGCCATGACGGCCAGCCAGAGCTGGCGCTCCATCACGATCTTGGCTTCTGGTGACCACAGATCAGTCATGGCCCCGGAGGCGTAGCGGCCGGCCAGGACATTGGGGATCGATGAGGTCACGGCCTCATTCTTTCATTACTGAGATGCGCTGGCTGCCAGGGCGATGTCACGACGGTGGTGCGAGCCCTCAAGGGTGATGAGGTCGATGGCTGAATACGCCCTTTCCCTGGCCTCATGGAGGGATTCCCCATAGGCCGTCACGGAGAGAACCCGACCGCCATTGGAGGCAATGCCGTCATCGGTGATCTTGGTGCCGGCATGCAGGATCGAGACTCCGGCGAGCTCACCGGCAGCTTCCAGCCCGCCGATGACATCACCGGTGGCGGGGCTCTCGGGGTAGCCCTTGGCCGCGACGACGACGGTGACCGCTGAGCCCTTATGCCACTGAAGCGGCGGAAGTGCTGCGATGCGTCCGGTTGCAGAGGCCAGCAGCACAGAGGCCAACGGGGTCTTCAGGCACGCGAGAACGACCTGTGTCTCGGGGTCGCCAAAGCGCGCGTTGAATTCAATGACGCGAACTCCGCGCGAGGTAAGTGCAAGACCGGCGTAGAGCAGGCCGCTGAACGGTGTGCCTCGCTTGGCCATGGCATCGACCATTGGCTGCAGTACTCGCGCAGTGACGTCATCGACGAGACCGGTCGGTGCCCAGGGCAGGGGTGAATAGGCACCCATGCCGCCGGTGTTCGGACCGGCGTCTCCATCATGTGCTCGCTTGAAATCCTGCGCAGGCTGCAACGGAATGATTGTCGTGCCGTCGGTAATGCCGAAGAGCGACACCTCCGGGCCATCAAGGTATTCCTCGATTACGACGCGTGCATCGGCGCCGCGAGCAAAGCATGCTTCCGCGTGCGCGATGGCCTCGTCGCGATCATTCGTGACGACGACACCCTTGCCCGCCGCGAGTCCGTCGTCCTTAACCACGTGGGGTGCACCGAACTGATCGAGTGCTGACGCAACATCGTCGATGTTTGCGCACACTCGCGCCATTGCGGTCGGAACACCGGCTTCAGCCATGACCTGCTTGGCGAAGGCCTTGCTGCCCTCCAACTGCGCGGCTTCTGCCGACGGGCCGAAGCAGGCGATACCGCGCTCACGTACTGCGTCGGCGGCGCCAGCGACCAGCGGAACTTCGGGGCCAATCACGACAAGATCAGCCTCGACCTCGTAAGCGAGATCACCGATCGCATTCGCGTCATTGACGTCGACAGGAACGACATCGACCTCCCGCGCAATACCAGCGTTGCCGGGCGCACAGATGATCGAGGTAACCGTGTCATCCGCGAGAAGCGCAGTGACGAGAGCGTGCTCGCGAGCACCAGAACCAATGACCAAGATCTTCACAGCCCAAGCCTATCGAGCCTGCACATGCAACGGCCCCGCCGAGGCGGGGCCGTTGTCGGAGGTGCTTAGCCCTCGTAGTACTTGTCGATGATGGTGAACACGTCATCGAGAATTGCGAGACCGGCCTCAGCTTCTTCGACCGTGATGGTGCACGGCGGAACGACATGCATGCGGTTGAAGTTGGCGAACGGCATCAGCCCGCGTGCCTTGCACTCGACCACGAGATCAGTCATCGCCTGCGAGGTGCCGCCATAAGGTGCCAGCGGTGCACGGGTCGCACGGTTGGTGACGAGATCAAGGGCCCAGAACACGCCGAGGCCACGAACCTCACCAATGACCGGGTGCTTCTCCTGCAGGGCGCGCAGGCCGGGGCCGAGAACCTTCTCGCCGATCATGGCGGCGTTCTCGACAACGCCCTCTTCCTTCATCGCGTCGATGGACGCCACGATGGACGCGGTCGCGAGCGGGTGACCGGAGTAGGTCAGACCGCCCGGGAAGACTCGCTCATCGAAGGTGGCTGCAATGGCCGCACTGATGATCACGCCGCCGACGGGTACGTAGCCCGAGTTCGAGCCCTTCGCGAAGACGATGAGATCGGGCTGGACATCCCAGTTCTGGTAGGCGAACCACTTACCCGTGCGAGCGAAGCCCGACATAGTCTCGTCGGCGATGTAGATGATCCCGTACTTATCGCAGAGTGCGCGCACGCCTTCGAGGTAGCAGGGCGGCGGAACGAGAATGCCCGCGGTGCCAACAACCGACTCGAGGATGATGCACGCAATGGTGTTAGGGCCTTCGAACTGAATAACCTGCTCGAGATGCTGCAGTG
>CALFIA010000188.1 GCA_937876275.1 uncultured Actinomycetes bacterium
ATCGCGCTCTCGCACAAGACGTGGTGGATGGATTCGACCCTTAACTGTCCGGACGGGGCTGGCTGCGGCATCTGGAAGATCCTCGTCGAGGGCGGCGTCGAAGCCGGTGCTGCGCCAGCCCCAGTAGCAAAAGGCAGGGCGCAGACGCTTGCCGCCGGCGAGCAGGCCCTGAAGGGACTCGATCATGGGGGCGAGGTCGTCGCCGACCGAGGTGAGAATCGCACCCTGCTCGACCAGCGCGGTGTCGATCAGCGGCTGGACGCGGGCCCGAAGGTCAGCGGCATCCAGGGGCGAGGTCACGAGGTGAGCCTACGGGAGGCCCCTTCACCCTGCATGCTCGAAGCAAGGGCGCCCCCTAGGCTTGCCCCCATGTCTGAGACCTCCGCCGACCGCATGTCTCTGGGGCAGGCATTGGCCGAGGGTGAACGGTCCTTCTCCTTCGAGCTCTTCCCGCCGAAGACTGACGAGGGCGAAGTCGCTCTCTGGGAGACCGTGCGCGACTTGGAGTCGCTCAGCCCCAGCTTCGTCTCGGTCACCTACGGCGCTGGTGGCTCCACCCGCGATCGCACGGTGCGCATTACCCAGCAGATTGCCGAGCAGACCACCTTGCTGCCCGTCGCCCACCTCACCTGCGTCGGAGCCAGCCGTGATGAGGTGCGCGGAGTCATCGGCCAGTACGCCGATGCAGGCATCAACACGATCTTGGCCCTGCGTGGCGATCCACCCGGCGGCCCTGATGCCGACTGGCATCCGCATCCCGACGGCCTGACCAATGCCACCGAACTCGTCGAGCTCATCGAGTCGCTCGGCACCTTCAGTATCGGGGTGGCGGCGTTCCCCGAAGGTCACCCCGAATCAGCTGATCTCGAGCAGGACGCTCGAGTACTCGCGATGAAGCAGGACGCCGGAGCCGAGTTCGCCATCACCCAGTTCTTCTTCCGCGCCGAGGACTACGCGCGGCTGCGCGATCGCAGTGCGGCTCACGGCTGCACCATGCCGATCCTGCCCGGCCTCTTGCCTGTCACGAGTGTTTCGCAGGTCGAGACCTTCGCTGCGCGCATGGGGGCGAAGGTTCCCGAGGAGCTCGCCGCCCGCTTCCACGCGGTCGCCCATGATCCCGAGGCCGTGCGCGAACTGGGCGTCGAGGTGGCTATCGAGACGGCACAGCAGCTGCTCGACATGGGAGCCCCGGGCATTCACTTCTACCCGCTCAACCGCTCGGCCTCGACCCGCCAGGTCTACGAGGCCCTCGGCCTCGGCGCACACGCAAAGTAAGAATGCGCCCGTAGCCGTTACGCGCGACCGATCATCTCGGCAACGATTTCCGCTCCCATTCCGACAAGTGGCAGTCCGCCACCTGGATGTGACGACCCACCGACGAGGTAGAGCCCAGGAATCGCCGATTGATTGGCGGGGCGCTGGAATGCTGCTCGCGAACCATTGCTCGATGTGCCGTAGATCGACCCGCCCGGTGCGCGCGTGCTGCGTTCGAGATCAGCGGGGGTGCGGATCTCGCTCCAGCGAATGCGATCGCGCACATCCATGCCGCGTTGTGCGAGGAGTTCGAGCACACGAGTGCCGTATGTCGTAGCAAGCCCGGGCTCATCCCAGTTGATGGCGCCCTTGGCGCCGGTTGTGGAATGACGAGGTGCGTTGATGAGCACGAACCACGACTCGGTGTCGTCATTCGGACGCATGCGCGGATCGTCGGGCGCGCACACATAGATGGCCGGGTCGCGTGGGGGGCGCGGATTGCGGCCGAAGATGTCGTCGAACTCCAGGTCGTAGTTCTCGGGGAACCACACGTTGTGATGGTGAAGCCCCTCAGTGCGACCGTCGACAGCGAGAAGCGTGACGAAGCCGGCAAGTGACGGCGTTGCCTTCGCGAGACGATCCTCGGCCTTGGCTGCCCGCGGGTCGTCGACGAGTGTGCCGTACACCTGAGAGGCATCAGCGTTCGCGATCACGATGTCAGCGTCCAGCACAGTTCCATCGGCGAGTTCGACACCACTGACTGAGCCGCCAGCGAGAGTGATGCGCGAGACAGAGGTGTTCAGTCGCACCGTCACGCCTCGTTCGCCGAGGCGTTGCTCAAGAGCACGTGCGAGATCGCTGACGCCGCCGCCCAGATGCCAGGCGCCGAATGTCTGCTCGATGTAGGGAATCGTGGCGAGAACCGCGGGTGCCAGGCGCGGATCCGAACCCGTGTAGGTCGCGTAGCGATCGAGAAGCTGGCGCTGACGCGGATCCTTCAAGTACTCGCGACCGAGCTTGCGCAACGTGGAGAACGGCGCAATGGTGCGCACGTCACCGGGGCTGCGCGCCAGTGACATCAGCGTGCGCCAATCGGGCAGCGGTGACTGCAGGAACGGCTCGCGCGTGATGCGCCACATAGCACCGGCCCGATCCATGAACGCGCGCCAGTCGGCGCCCGCCGTGCCGCCGAAGGCAGCCTGCATCGCCTCGGCCGCAAGGGCGGGATTCACGCCGGGGATGGCAACGCTCGTGCCGTCGGCGAAGTGATAGCCGAAGGCAGGATCGACCTCTTGTAGATCAACGGCGTCTTCAAAGGCGCCGCCGGTCTTGAGGAAGAGATCGCGATAGACCGCCGGCAGGGTGAACAGTGACGGGCCGGTGTCGAAGACGAACCCGTCGCGCTCGTACCGGCCGAGCTTTCCGCCGAGTCGATCGGATTGCTCGATGAGCGTGACCGAGTGGCCCTTGACTGACAGTCGGGCTGCAGTGGCCATGCCGCCGACACCGCCGCCAATGACGACTACTCGGCTCATACTGAGCGGCCCTTCCACGAAGCAGTGCCGCGAATGTGTCGACGCCACGAGATCACGTTCAGTGCGGTGAACGCCGCAATCGAGGCCGGCTGCGCTGCAGCAGCCACCAGCGATTCACCGGTTCGCTGCGCGACCAAGGTGCGGCTCAGTACGCCGGCCGCATAGCCGAATGCGCCGATTCGACGTGTGGTGCGATCACGTGCGGCAACCATGCCGATTGCCGGAACGACGAAGGCGCCGACGAGAAGCGCGTTGACGGCCACTGAACCTGCGGGGCCATTGAACGCGGCCCACAGTGACTTGGAATAGCCATCGACCACTGCACTCGTGCCCTCATACATTCGGCACTGCGCGATCTGTGAGCCATCCATGGTTTCGGTGAGACCGCCGTCAGTCTTGACGGCGCGCATCAGTGCGACGTCCTCGATCACCTCGGACTTCACCGCGGCGTGGCCATCGATCCGTCGATAGGTGCTTGCAGTCATCGCGATGAATTGACCGTTCGCAGCAGACAGTGACGTGCGCTGAGTGCGCCTGGCCCAGCCCAGCGGCATCGTGGCTGCCCACGACCAGGTGACCAGCGGCTGAACTAGGTACTCCAGCCAGCTGCCCGCGAGTTGCCGTGGATATGGGGAAACCAGGCTCATGCCCTCACGAATCAGGTGCTCTGCGGTCGAGGCGACTGCGTCGGGCTCGAGCAGCACGTCGGCGTCGACGAACACGAGGATCTCTCCTGTTGCCATCGTGCTCGCTCGGTAACACGCATATGGCTTGCCGAGCCAGCCCTGCGGAAGTGGCTCATCGGGCATCGTGATGATGAGCAAGCGCGGATCATCGATCGAGGCGAGCACTTCGGCAGTGCCGTCAGTCGAGCCGTCGTCGAGCACGATCACCTGGAGATTCGGCACGCGCTCCTGCGCGAGCACGCTGCGCACAGTTGCCTCGATATGCGCGATCTCATTGCGCGCAGGGATGATCACCGAGATCGGCTCATCGAGATCGGCGTTCACCGGTGCAGGTCGTCGTAACTCGCGCAGGTTGTACACCGTATGGGCGGCGATCCCGACGGCCGCGAGCGTTCCCGCCGTCACGATCCGACGCATCACCATTGCGGCTCACTCGAATTCTTACAGCTCACCATTGCGGCTCACTCCAAATCCGCCACATCCACGGCACCATCACCGCACCCATGCAGATCAGCCCCCAGATCGCCACGCCCGGTCGACCGAAGAACACCAGTGCCGCGAGCACATTCGACGCGAAAGTCCAGATCAGCAGCATCGTGGGCACGCCGTCGCGCGCGACCTTTCGCGGCAGGCGCGACAACGCGACCATGAGGACTACTGCTGCGAGCAGCCAGCCCAGGAAGTTCTGCAGCGGGATGCCGGGAATACCGGGCAACGCCCAGCCGGCGTCGCCCCAGGTCCAGTACTTCTCGCCGACCATTTGCGGGTCAAGGAATAGATCCCATGACGCAAGCAGGATGCCGCCGAGAATTGCCGTGCCGAGGTACGTGGTCGACAGTCGCTCGGCTGCGAGCAGGCAGGGGTAGGCCATCATTGACCAGGCCAGCGGGATGACAAGCGGGACGCCCATCAGTGCTGGGCCGAGTGCGCTCTCGTAGTGATAGTCACCGAAGGGGAACTGGGTCGTGATGCCAAGGAACTCGATTGCCCAGCCGAACGCGAGAGTGATGCCGGCGTAACTGGCGGTCCAGGCAAGCCCGCGCGAGATGTAGGCGTGCGTGATCGTGGCAAGGAAGAAGGTGATCACCGTCAGCACCGTGAGCACGATTCGTGGTGTGCCCGAGACGAGCACCCACAGGATCTGCCCGAGGATGGTGGCGAAGGCCAGACCCCACGGCAGGTAGGGGATCC
>CALFIA010000189.1 GCA_937876275.1 uncultured Actinomycetes bacterium
ATCTGGCATTGCGCCTTGTCCTGGCAACACTACACGGTGGGCGTCTCGCAGGCGACGAACGATCTCACTGTCACCAGCTTCACGATCGGGGGCGTTCAGGATGCCTCCGGCAACGCGATGACCTCCACGACAGTGCCGAACGGTGCCAACAACATCGCTGGCTCGAAGGCGATCGTGGTCGATTCCCTTGCCCCCGATGCGCCAGGCGCTCCTGCCTTGACCGCCGTGGGAGGAACCACCCCGCCGGCGAACACGCTCAATGGCACGAACACCAATCTGACGGCCACCGCGACGATTACTGCGAACCAGGCAGTCGGTGGCTCGGCTCAGCTGCGCATTAATGGTGTCGTCATTGCGACCGATTCGACGATCCTGACCGGTGAGACGAGTGTCAGTTTCACGATGGGTACGGCAACCGCTGCGGCGCTGCAGGCTGCGGTCGCATCCGGTGGCTCGGTCACCGTGGTGGCGATTGATGCTGCGGGCAATATCTCGACAGCCGGCGCGGCCACCACGTTGACCGTCGACTACACCGCACCCACCGCCGCGATCAGCAGCAGTGCTTCCTCGTTGAAGTACGGCCAGACGGCAACGCTGACCATCACGCTCAGCAAGTCGGTGACTGATTTCGTCTCCGGTGATTTCAGCATCAGTGGCGGCACGATCACTTCCTTCACCGGCTCCGGCACGTCTTACACCGCGGTCTTCACTCCTACGGCCAATACCTCGTCGGGCACGGCAACGATCTCGATTCCGACCGCACGGTTCACTGACTCGAACGGCAATGCGAATACCGCTGCAAGCAACACAATTTCGATCAGTGTCGATAACGTCGTTCCGACCATCTCCTCGGCCACGATCGCCTCGAGTAACGGCACGGCCACATTGGCCAAGGCCGGCAACACGATCACCGTGACCCTGGCCACCTCGGAGAACGTGACGATTGCCGGCGGCACGCCTTCCATTCCGCTGACCATCGGCTCAAGTGTCGTGAACTCCACGTATGTCTCCGGAAGCGGCACAAATTCGCTGGTCTTCCGTTACACGGTGGTCGCCGGTGACACCGATACGTCAGGCGGTATCGGTGTCGGAGCAATTGCGGCCAACGGAGCCACGCTGACCGACGCGGCAGGCAACGCTCTCAATGACACGTTTACCGCTCCGACCAATGCGATTGTTGTCGACACCACGGCTCCCAACGCGCCGATCGTCACCGGAAGTTCGCCGGTCAATGTCGGCACCGCGACGCCGACCATTTCCGGTACCGCCGAGGCAGGTGCCACGGTGCGTGTCTACGACACCTCGGTGTCTCCGGTCGCACTTCTGGGCACAGTGACCGCCGGCGGCGGGGGAGCGTGGTCGATCACCTCCACCTCACTGGCCGATGGAGACCATGCGGTGAGCGCGACCGCGACCGACTCCGCGGGCAACCTCTCCGCCGATGCGACTGCCGTCACCTGGCGAGTGGATCTCACCGCGCCGGCTGCTCCGTTACTGAATTCGATTGCCGACGACACCGGCCGTTCCTCGACAGACCGCATCACGAACGACACCACGATCACCGTGATCGGCACGGCCGAGGCCGGCTCCACGGTTCAGCTCTACGCAGGTGGCTCCGCGACGGGTTCGAGTGTCACCGCGAACTCCTCGGGTGCCTGGATAGCCACCACCGGAACTCTGTCCGCCGGCGCTTCGACTCTCACGGCCAAGGCCACTGATGCTGCGGGCAATACGTCCGTGGCCTCCGCTGGTCTCACCGTCACGATCGACACCACGGCGCCCACGGCTCCGTTGATCACCGCGCCGACCACGCCGTCGGCTAATGCGCTGCCCACCCTCGCAGGCACAACGACGTCCAACGAGATCATCGCGATCTACGACGGGGGCTCGACTCTTCTCGGAACCACCGTGGCTAACAATGCAGGCGCCTGGACGTTCACGCTGACCAGTTCGCTGCTCGAGGGCTCGCATTCCTTCACTGCCACAGGCACCGATGTCGCGGGCAACACGAGCGCGCAGGGAACGGCCGTGACATACGTGGTCGATACGACTCCGCCGTCTGTCACCCTCGGTGCCATTGCCGGAAATAACGACATCACCTATGCCGAGAAGGTCAGCGGCGTGACTCTGGCAGGCACTGTGGAGAGCGGCGCAACGGTTGCGGTCAAGATCCTGGGTTCCGCCGCGCACGGCACCGTGACGTACCCGACTGCCACGACGTGGGCCTATGTCATCGACTCAACGGACTGGACGGCCATTGGCACCACGTCGCCGATCCCGTTCGAGATCACGGCCAGTGATGCGCTGGGCAATGCGACTGTCATCAGTCGCAGCGTGACGGCAAATCTCGCCAGCCTCGCGGTACCCGGCGCACCGAGCCTTGATGCTGCCTCGGATTCGGGTAACCGTGACTTCACCACGAACCTGTCGACGGTGACCGTCAACGTCGCATTGGTGAATTCGGGCGCGCTGCAGAACCGCGCTGGCCAGGTTCTCGATCTCCTCGATGGCTCGGGCTATGTCATTGCTACCCACACTCTCGTGGCCGGCGATATTGCGGCGGGTACCTACGCCTTCACACTCGCTAGCCAGGCAGATGGCACCTATGACCTCGCCGCTCGAATTTCTGAGGCCGGCACTGCGGTCGATTCCTCGACAGGCAGTTTCGTTATCGACACGCGCCCGGTCGACGCACCGGGCACTCCGGATCTCACCTCTGGCAGCGATTCCGGTGTCTCGAGCACCGACAACCTCACCAATGTCTCGTCGGCGGCGTTCACGGTCTCGATCTCGAGCATTCACATCAGTGCCTCGGGCCTCGTGGCGGACGACCAAGTACGCCTGCTCGTGGACGGCACGGTGGTTGATACCGCGACATTGAGCGCCCCAATTCCGGGCTCGCTCACCTTCCCGAGCATCGTGCTCACCGCAGGGGCACACACCATCACTGCAGTCGCTTTCCGTCCGTCCAACAGCGCAACGAGCCCGAACTCCTCCGCGCTGATTGTCACAGTTGATCGCACCGGCAGTGCAGCAACGGCGGCCCCGGTTCTACTTGCCGCCGATGACACTGGCAGCTCGAACTCCGACAACATCACGAGCATCCCGGAGCCGCGCCTGACGGTTTCCCTGGCAGGCACAGGTGCTGCCGCGGGCGATCAGGTCAAGATCCTTGACGGGGCCACAGTTCTCGGCACTGCCACGGTAACTGCAGCCGACGTGGCAGCCGGCTCGGCAACAGTTGCGCTGACGACGTCGCTCTCTGAGGGCGTGAACTCGCTGACCGCTCGCCTCGATGACCGTGCCGGCAATGTCGGAACATCGTCGTCGGCCTTGTCAGTCACCTTGGCCACCCAGCTGCCCACGGCCCCGACTCCGACTCTCGCGAGTGGCTCGGATTCCGGCACGGTGGGGGATCGCATCACCAATGACACCACGCCCACCATCTCGGGCAGCGGCACGAACGGGCAGGTCATCACCCTCTACTCGAGCGGTGTCGCCATTGGCACCGCGACCGTCACGGGCGGCGCATGGTCCATCACGCCAGGTACCGCGCTCGCTGCTGGCCAGCGCTCGCTCACGGTCACTGCGACAGACACTGCCGGCAACGTCAGCAATCCGAGTGCGCCGCTGATCGTCACCATTGACGCGAGTGCTCCTGCACTGCCGGTCGCCACTGGCATCACCGTGGATAGCGGCACAAGCAGCTCCGACGGCATAACGAATGACTCCGATATCTCGATTAGTGGCACTGCTGAAGTGGGCGCCACGATCACGGTGACCTGGAGCGGGGGCACGCGCACCACTACTGCCGATGCCACCGGTGCCTGGACGATTGCCAGCACCGGCACCCTCGTTGACGGCACTTACTCCTTCTCCATCACCGCGACCGATACCGCGGGCAACGTCAGCACTGCCGCGACGACGAGCGTCACTATTGACACGGTTGCGCCGGTTGCGCCCGCGGTGACATCGCCGGCCGCAACTCGCACTAACCCGCCTGCCATCGCTGGTACCGGAGTCACTGGCTCCACCGTCACGATTTATGACGGTCCGACCCTGCTCGGCACGGCGTCCGTGAGTGGCGGCACCTGGAGTTTCACGCCGGCATCTGCGCTGAGCGAAGGTACTCATTCGATTTCTGCGACACAGTCGGATACTGCGGGCAACATCTCTTCGGCTTCAACCTCGTTCAACGTCCTTATCGACACCACGGCACCCGCGGTGCCCACCGTTGACGCTCAGACCACGAACACGCTGAGCCCCACCATCACGGGCACGGGTGTTGCCGGCTCGACGATCAAGCTCTACCGCAGTGGTGTCCTGCTCAACCCGTCGACCACGGTGACGGTCAACAGTCAGGGTGTCTGGGCATACGCGGCGACCTTCGTTGCTACCGGTCTGCAACTGGTGTCGGCAAATGCCTCGGATGCCGTCGGCAACACGTCGACGACCTCGACCGATGCGTCCATCCTGATCGATCAGGTGGCGCCGGCAGTCCCGGTGATCACCGGTTCGCCCATATCGACCAACGTGGCGACCCCGACGGTCACCGGCACGGCAGAGGCAAACGCCACAGTGAAGCTTTACGTGGCCGCGCTCCTGATCGGCGAGACGACCGCTAACGGCGCTGGTGCCTGGAGCATCGTCACCTCGTCGCTGGCAACAGGCTCCTACTCGATCACCGCCAAGGCCACCGACGCAGCGGGTAACACCAGCGCCAGTTCGGCTGCGGCAAGCCTGAGCGTCGATATCACGCCGCCGGCTGCTCCGACCATGAACGCGATCACGACCTATTCCTTGACACAGGCCCTGAGCGGCACTGCCGAAGCGGGCTCGACAGTCAAGGTCTACGACGGCACGACTCTCGTGGGCACGACGACGGCTGACGTGAATGGCAGCTGGTCTCTGACGACGGCGAACCTGGGTGCCGGTGCGCATTCACTCACTGCGACAGCAACAGACCCAGCAGGCAACACCGGCGTGGCGTCCAGCCCGGCACGGACGATCTCGGCGACCTACTCCGCGATCCTCAGCGCCGCAGACGGCACTGACACTAATCAGCTCGCCCTCTCTGCATCTCAGTACGCGGCCGACGGGCTGACTCAGATCGACAATGCTGCGAAGGCAGGACTCCTGAACGATGTTCTGGACGCAGCAGCGCTCACCTCGGTCGACACGCGTGCAGAGCTGTCGGCTCTCGCCGACACGGTGGCAGGGGTCCTGGCCACTGCTGCGGGTCAGACAGCGTCGCCGGCATTAACCCCGGAGGCTCTTGCAGCCATCGGCCTGACGGGTGTCACCAGTGCGAACCTCGCGGATGTCATCGCCGCGATCGCTGCGACGGCCGACAACGGCTCGGGCGCCGACACCTTCACCGAACTCGCTTCGGTTGTTGCCAGTGCTGTTGCCGCGGCGGCAACTCGTGACGCCGCCCTGGCGATCATCAGCGCCTACACGGGCAGTAACACCGCACCGACCACATCCACCTACGTTGATGCACAAGTCACCGGCGTGACCTCGGGCAACATCGCCTCCATCAACACGCTCATCGGCGTGATGAGCAGCACTGCGACAGATACCACCGCTGAGGTGCAAGCAGCGGTTGATGCCTACACCGCCGTGCTCGCGGCCGCTGATGGCGCGCGCAACAACAGCGCGCAGCTCGTGGCCTCGCAGTACGCGGCCATGGGCATGAGCGCGATCGACACTCCGGCAGACCTCGCGCTGATGAACCGCATCCTCGATACGGCCACGACAGCGCAGGTCGACACTGCTGCCGAGCTCTACGCCCTCGGCAACGTCGTCACGGGCATCATGACGGCAGCTGCCGGCGGCACCACGAGCCTTACTGCAGCTGACTTCGCATTGATTGGTGTCACGGGCGTGACCTCCGCAAACCTGGCGTCTGTCCTGGGCGCGATCTCAGCCACGGCCGATGATGGCACCGGAGTTGACACCTTGGTGGAGATTCAGGCTCTCGTCGATCAGATCGTGGCGAGTGCGCGAGCTGCAGCCCTGGCGATCATCACCGGCTACAACGGCACCAACACCGTTCCGACGGCCAATGACTACTTGAATGCCGGCATCACCGGCGTCGACGCGACAAACCTCGCAGCCATCAACACAGTGATCGCGACGGCCGCCTCGACTGCCAAGGACTCCGCGGTCGAGGTGCAGGTCATTGTCAACGCCTACAGCGACCTACTGGCCGGTGCCGACGGAAACGCGGCGAATAACAACGTGTCGCTTACGGCATCTCAGTACGCCCTGCTCGGGGTTACGGCCATTGACTCGTCGACCAAGGCCAGCCTCATGAACGATGTTGTCGACGGATCGGCCCGCACGGCTGTCGATACCCAAGCTGAGCTCATCACGATCGCGTCAGTGATCGACCGACTGTTCATTCTCGCGGTTGGTGGCACGCCGGCACCGGCTCTCACGGCTGCCGACTTCGCACTCCTGGGCATTTCCGGAGTAACGGCCGATAACCTGCCGGCGATCCTCGACGCTCTCGCGGCCACTGCGGATGACGGCAGCGGCATCGATACCTTTGCTGAGCTGCAGAGTGCTGTGACTGCTGCCGCGAACGCGGCCTCTGCCGCGCTGGCCGTGATCAGTGGTTACACCGGATCGAATACCGCACCCACGGTCGCTGATTACGCGGCCGCGGGAGTCACCGGTGTCGAGGCAGGCAATCTTGCAGCCATTAACTCGGTAATTGGCCCGCTGACGTCTAGCGAGACTGACACGCGCGCCGAGGTACAGGCCATCGTTGACGCGTACAACGTGCTGCTCGCGGCGGCAGACGGCGTTGCCGGCACCGGTGGCACCTTGACCGCAGCTCAGTTCCAGATCCTGGGCGTCACGTCAATCAACACGACCTCCGAAGCGCTCCTCATGAGCCTGGTGGCTGACACCCTCACGGTGTCCCAGATTGATACCAAGTCAGAACTCGTGGCGCTGGCGTCTATCGTCGATCGGCTGATGACAGTTGCTGCAGGCGGCGTTGCCTCTCCGGCGCTGACAGCAGCCGATTTCGCGGCACTGGGAATTCCAGGGGTAAATGCCTCGAACCTGGCCGGAGTGCTCGCGGCCATCGCGGCCACGGCCGATGACGGCACGGGGATAAATACCTTCGCGAAACTGTCGTCGGTGGTGAGCGCTTCCGTCGCTGCCCAAGAGGCGGCAGCGCTTGCGGTGATCGCGGCTTACACGGGCTCGAATGCGGCACCGACCACTGACAACTACACGTTGATCCAGGTGACCGGAGTGACATCTGGCAATCTGGCGACGATCAACTCGGCTATCGCCCCGCTCTCGAGTGCGGCCACCGATTCGACCGCTGAGGTGCAGGCGATCGTCGATGCCTACCTTGCCGTTCTCGTCGCTGCAGACGGAAACCTCGACAATGATCCGGCGGTCACGCAGGCACAGTTCACCGCGCTCGGCCTGACCACGATCGACAATGCGGCGAAGGTCAGCCTGCTCAACCAGGTGCTCGACTCACGGCCGGCATCTGCGGTCGACACCTACGCAGAGCTTGCGAACCTCGCCTCCATTGTCGC
The DNA here is from genome assembly GCA_937876275.1 of uncultured Actinomycetes bacterium. Classification (GTDB taxonomy): domain Bacteria; phylum Actinomycetota; class Actinomycetes; order S36-B12; family S36-B12; genus CAIKZY01. The sequence continues at coordinate 7,569 of CALFIA010000189.1, forward strand.
TCGCATCATCGATGCCGCTGCCGGCATCACCCCTGTTCCTGCGCTGACCGCAGCCGATTTCGCTGCCATCGGCATCAGTGGGGTGACGGCTTACAACGTCGACCAGATCGTCGCGGCGATCGCCGCTACCGCCGACAGCGGCAGCGCTGTTGACACGGTCAACGGCCTAAGCAGCGTGGTCGATGCGGCCATCGCCCAGGCAAAGGCTGATGCAATCACCACGATCGCTGCCTACGACGGCACGAATACCGCGCCGACTATTGCCGACTTTGCCAACGCCGAAGTCACCGGCGTGACGTTCGCGAACCTCGGCGCCATCAACTCTGTCATCGCCGTGCGCCTGCCGGTCGTCACCGATTCGACGGTCGAGATCCAGGCCATCGTTGACGTGTACGCGGCGATCCTGACCGCTGCTGATGGAAATGCTGCTGCCACTTCACTGAATCTCTCGGCGACTGATTACACGACCATCGGCCTCACCGGAATCGACGACGCCGCTGAGGTTGCGCTCATGAACTCGGTTCTCAGCGGCCGCACCAATGCCCAGGTCGATACCTACGCCGAGCTGGCCGAGATCGCTCGTGTCGTCGAGGCGCTTGCGCTCACTGCGGCCGGAGGCACGCCCTCGCCGGCCATCACGCTCGCAGATCTGGCACTTCTCGGCATCACGGGAATCGATGCGAGCAACCTTGATCAATTCCTGACCGCAGTTGCCGCCACGGCTTCGGATGGATCAGGTATCAATTCCCTTGCCAAGTTGCAGGCGATCAGCAATCAGGTCAATGCCGATCAGGATGCCGCGTTGGCACTGATCGCGGCCTATGACGGTACGAACGCTGCACCGTCGCTGGCTACCTTCATCGCGGCCGGAGTGAGCGGCGTCGATGCATCGAACCTCGCCGGAATAAATTCCTTCCTGGCCACGATGGCGTCCGGGATCACTGACTCCCTTGCCGAGGTTCAGGCCCTTGTTGATGCTTACATCGTGCTCGCGCCGGGTGTCGACGGAATCGACAACGACAACGTCGATCTGACCTTGGCCCAGTGGCAGGCTCTGGGCTTCGTCGAGGCACTGACGCCGGCTGACGTCCAGGCCCTCGACGACCTCTTCGACACCATTGACTGGACCATCGCGGTCGACGCCAGCACTGCCACCACCAGTGGTCAGGCAGCGCTGGCTGCACTTCGCGTCATTCCTCGCTCGGGCGGTGATCCTGCCCCGGCGCCCGTAGTTTCCCCGACCCCTACCGCCACGCCGACAGCGACCGCTACCCCTGCGGCACGACCGACTCTCGCGCCGGTTCCCGCATTCACGCGCAGGCCCGCTCCGCAACCGTCTCCGACGGAAACGCCGGTGTACTCGAATGCTCCGCAACCAGGTGTCGGCATCCAGGAAGTCGCACCGGGAATGGTGGCTGCCGTGGTCGACAGTGTCGATCAGCAGCCGCTCGTGGAAATCATCAAGGACGTCACCATGCGGATTACCCTTCCCGAGGGCATCCAACTCGCTTTGAGCTCCATCCTGACCGACGGTAAGCGCGCGAAGATCGCCAATGACGGGGCGATCATCGTCGTGCAGGGTGCGACAGTTCAGATCTCGGGTACTGGCTTCACGCCTAATTCACTGGTGGATGTCTGGATCTACTCCACGCCCACGCATCTTGGTACGGCAAGTACCGATGCAGCGGGTGCCTTCACTGAGACGTTCCCGATTCCCGCGAACGTGCCCGCGGGTGATCACACCATCAAGGTTGACGGCAAGACTTCGACAGGACAGCTCTCAACAGTCAGCGTTGGAGTGCGTGTGCTGCCGAAGTCGCAGGAATCATCTGTCGACACGGTGAAGCCATCGCCGACCGCGACGAATTCTGCCGGACTGAGTGAAAGCTCAAGCCTGATCAACTCGACCACCGGCATGCTGCTCGGAGCAGTCCTCCTGCTGCTCATCCTGGGCTTCCTCCTGATCGCGGCCCGTCGTCGCCGGAGTGGTGCGCGGTAGCCAATTCGAGGGCTTTCCCTCACGAAATTGGCACTTCGCTTGCTTCATCTAAAGAGAAGTGAGCGGTCAACCTCAGGTGGGCCGAGATAGTGCTTCAGCCCGGGAGCGGGCTCGTATCAGCGGGTGTAGCGAGTGAACACGAAGCCCTCGTCAGTGATCGCGTGAGCGAGATGAAGTCGCTTGATATCACCGAGTGGGCCATTGACGATGCCATGCCCGTTGCCCGCCAGTATCGGCGCCAGAGTGATGTCGTACTCGTCGATGAGATCTGCGGCAGCCATCTGCGTGAGTAGTGAAGGCCCGCCTTCGCAGACGATGCGCGAGAGGCCACGAGCGTGCATGGCGCCGATGATGGTTCGTGCTTCGAGATCAGGAATCTGCTGCACATCGGCATGCGCCTGTGCTCGCTTCAGTTCGTGACTCGACGGATCATGCGTCGTGGTGAGCACGATGGGCTGTTGCGCTGACTCGTGGAAGAGGGGGTCTTGCCACGGCAGATCAAGGGTGCGGCTGACGATGACGACAACGGAGGCCGGTTGCAGGCCTGCCGCGGCTCGGGCTTCTTGGTATTCCGGCTTTGCCTTCATCGGGTTGTAGCGCTCTGCGCGAATCGTGCCGGCACCGACGAGCACCGCGTCGGCAAGCCTGCGCACCTCGCTGAAGATCAGGCGATCGGTGGCGCTGGAGATTGAGCCGCTGAGACCGTCGGCGCCGGCGATCGCACCATCGAGAGTCGTGAGCATCATCGCTCGAGTCCATGCGCCTTCCGGCCAGGAATACGCCGCGGCCATGTCGACGGGTGAGGCTGGCTGCTGGCTCGGCCTGCACAACTCCTTCACCCAAGGAGTGTATCGAGGAGCCCTTGCATGTGGTCTCTACTTCTGTTAAATGTAGTCACATGTTGGTCGGCATCCGAGAGCTTAAGGCTCACCTTTCCGAATACATCCGCAGGGCGGAGGCTGGTGAGGTGGTCACCATCACCGATCACGGTCGTGTAGCAGCTGTCCTGTGCTCGCCACAGGGTCGACTGAGGATCGAGCAGGGCATCGCGGAAGGCTGGGTGACGCCGCCCACCGCGCGAGGCGCGCTCGCACCGATCGCGGGGTTCAAGGCCACGGCCTCGGTGGCGCAGATTCTCGACGAGGACCGCGGAGACTGATGACGGCTTACGTGGACTCCAGCGCCCTTCTCAAGCGCTACCTGGTGGAGCCTGGCTCCTCGCAAGTGCACGCTCTTCTCGCATCGACGGACGAGGTCGTGATCTCTCGGATCAACATCGTCGAAGTGCGACGGGGTCTAGCACGCATCGAGAGCGCCGTGGAGCGTGGCATCGCAAAGGGGATCTTCGACAATGACGTGCGCTCGTGCGTCATCATTGAGTGCGATGCGGCCGTGGCCGAACATGCTGCGGATATTGCGGAGGCGCATCACGTGAGATCGCTGGATGCCATTCACATTGCGTCCGCGGTGCGCGCACTCGGCATCGGCGGAACCTTCATAACCTTTGATGTTCGTCAGTCTCAGGCGGCGCGCGCGATGGGTCTCCAGGTCATCGGAGTATGAAGTGCTCTGGATCGCGCAGTTGCCGATCTAGCGCAGGGTCGGCGGCGTAGCCAATTGCAACTGCACCGAGAGGCTGCAGTGACGTGGGAAGTTCACACACGGCCTGAACGACGTCGGCGCAGAAGAGCGTCGAGCCGATCCAGGCGGAGCCAAGCCCCTGCGCCGCAACGGAAATCATCAGGTTCTGCACTGCGGCGCCGCCGGCCACCATGAACATGTCGCGTTCGGCGGCATTGCGCTCTGCGTCGGGGTAGTCGTGCGCGCCTGCACCGAGATCGATGAATGGGATGACGATCACGGGAGCTGAGCGCAGGATGTCGCCGCGGGCAACGCGCCTGGCGATTGACTCCTCGTTCATGCCGCTCGCCGTGAGATCAGCGACCCAGCGATCGCGCATCGCGTCGAGCAATTGGGTGCGCATCGGCTGCTCGCGCAGCACGAGGAAGCGCCACGGCGTGGTGTGATGTGGTGCGGGTGCCGTGATGGCCGCGGCGATCGCAGCGCTGATCACGTCTTCATCGACCGGTTGATCGGTGAACGAGCGAACGGTGCGTCGATGCTGCGCTGCGGTGGTGCGGCCGAGGGTGATGGCCTCGGCAGTGCCCAAGCCGAAGAGATCCTCGCTCGCGGGGCGAATGAGAACCCGCGCACCCGGGCCATCGTCGGCGGTGACGAACTGCTCCATGCCACGCACGATGGCGATCGGATTACCGGCTGACTTTCCCTTGACGAGATCAGCAGCACTTGCGATCTCGTCGGCAACCGCGATCACTGTCATCTCGAGAATGCGCCCGTATTCATCGGGCGTGCCGGTGTGGTCGTCGAGGGGTGAAACCCCAGCAACGCCAATGGCATTGTCGGTCAGGCCATCTCGCCAGGCACGACCCATGGTGTCGGTAATGATCACTCCGAGCTTCAGTCCGGTGAGCTCCGCGAGGCGTGCCCGGATGGCACGAGCGGAGGCATCGGGGTCGACCGGGAGCAGCACCACGGTGCCCTCGTCGACATTGCTCGCGTCGATACCGGCGGCGGCCATGATCAGTCCGTGCTTGGTCTCGACAATGCGAGTTGTACCGCGTGCATGCACCTTCGTCGCAACAGTGCGCACTGACTCGGAGTCGATGAGGTCGTCGCGATTAGCAGCGGTGACTACGCGGCCCTCGGCCTTCGAGACGATCTTGCTGGTGATGACGATGATGTCGCCGTCGCGAAGTTCAGTGCTGCCGTCAGGAAATTCGATCGAGCTCTGCGAGATCAGCGCCGCGATGTCATCGCCCGCGCTGATGCGCGGCAGGCCGGCGAGCGCGATGACCTGCATGACTACTTCCGCAGTGACTCGGCCAGGGCGACGGCCTCATTCGCCATGGCGGCGGTGGCATCGACGTCGGTCATCATCAGGGGAACTGCTTTCGCAGTAATGCCGAGTTCGGTGATGGCGTCGACTGAATCGGCGTCGGTGGTGTCGACCAGCCAGCCGTCGATGATGCCGCCATTGCTGCGAGCTCCATAGTGAGCGGCAACGGCAGTCGCGGTGGTCTCAATTCCGAGGGCCGTCAGGCAGGCGTCGGCCATGCCACGCACGGGGGCGCCGCCGACGATGGGGGAGAGGCCTACCACCGGGGCAGCTGTGCGGGTGAGCGCGTCGCGGATACCGGGCACCTGAAGGATCGTTCCGATCGAGACAACCGGGTTACTCGGGGGCAGCAGCACGATGTCAGCGGCCTCGATGGCCTCGATAACGCCGGGTGCGGCTGCGGCCTGCTCAACACCCACGAGCACGAAGCCCTGGGCCGGGATCGACGCGCGGTACTTGATCCACCACTCCTGGAAGTGAATGGCTCGACGGCCCTGGTCGTCCTCGATGATCACGTTGGTCTCGGCGCGGTCATCGGTCATCGGGATCAGGCGCACACCTGGCTGCCAGTGCTCACACAGCGCGGTCGTGATCTCCGACAGCGGGAAGCCGGCGCTCAGCGACTGGGTGCGAATGAGATGCGTGGCGATGTCCTTGTCGCCCAGGCCGAACCAGGTGGGTTCGACACCGTAGGCGGCGAGTTCGTCCTTGACGGTGAACGTCTCGCCCTCGCGACCCCAGCCGCGCTCGACGCTGATTCCGCCGCCGAGGGTGTACATCACGGTGTCGAGATCGGGGCAGACCCGCAGGCCGTGCACCCAGATGTCATCGCCGGTGTTGCCGATCACGATGATCTCGGCATCGGGGTGGGCTGCCTTGAGCCCCGTCAGGAACCGGGCTCCGCCGATTCCTCCGGCCAGGGCAGTGATGCGCATGCCCGCATCATTCCAGGTTGGTGCACGGGGGAATTTCATGTCCACTCGAAGGGGGACAATTTGGGCTTTTCAAGGGGAATTTGATGACTTCTAGGAAAATTTTCCCGAAAGAAGTCTCATTTGCCCGAATCTGGCTTGACGTAGGGGGAACTACACCCCTGTAATACGCCTAGACATTGCGCGATACACGTGCGGTGCCGGGTCGAGGAGGTCCTTTTCGTGGCTGACATGGTGCTAGTGCCCCTGTCTGACGTCGAGGAGTTGTCGTGGCAAGAGCGCGCTCTGTGTGCACAGACCGATCCTGAGGCTTTCTTCCCCGAGAAGGGTGGAAGCACCCGTGAAGCCAAGAAGGTCTGTCTTTCTTGCGACGTCCGCGTCGAATGCTTGGAATACGCGCTGGGCTCAGATGAGCGCTTCGGTATCTGGGGCGGTCTCTCCGAGCGTGAACGCCGTCGCCTCAAGCGACGCAACGTCAGCTAGGCGCTCTCCTAGTGCCGGGCCGCCAGTCGGCTCGCGTACCTCCTTTTCCCCTGGGTTAGATCTCTGAGCCCCCTCTTAGGGGAATGACCTCACGCCTGAACGCCAAGTAGAGTGAAGAAGTGACCGGGCCTGTGGACGAGAACTTCTCGGAACCCCCGCCAGACGATGCCTTTTCCAGCCTCGACCGTTCCCACGACGACGGCCTCGCCGATCCTGAACAGGCGCCAC
>CALFIA010000190.1 GCA_937876275.1 uncultured Actinomycetes bacterium
GACCCACGTAATCAAGATCGAGAAGGCAACGCCGACGATCAATGGCGGCCATAGCTCGTGCGCCATGTCAGTGAGACCGAACAGATCGAAGGTGTACTGCCCTGCAACCTGCGCGAGGTTTGACATTCCGACGATGTCGGCGACGATGATTCCCCAGCCGCCCATCCAGCCAAGGCGCGGGCCGAAGGCACGTGCACCCCAGGTGAATGTGGTGCCGCAATCGGGCTCGGCCTTGTTCAGCTGCTGGTAGCCGATCGCGACGAACAGAATCGGGATGAACGCGAGCAGGATGATCGCCGGTGCCTGCACGCCGATGATCCCGGTGCCCGAGGTCACCAGCACGATGAATCCGAGGCTGGCCGCGAGGGAGTAGGCCGGGGCGGTGGAGGCCACTCCGAGGACGATGCTCGAACCGAGGGTCAATGCGCCCGAGCGAAGGCCTTTGTCGGGTGCCACCTGGAGTGTCATGGGGCTAAGTAAAGGGCATACGAGGGTGGTGCGGAACGCACCCCACGCGGGATTCGCGGCGCGCTCGTCCGCTTTCCCTGAGCTAAGCGATAGCCTCGACGACGGCGCCAGGGATATGTCGCCCAGACCTCCCGGGGGAATCATGTGCACGAACTTCAAGACCAAGAAGGCCACTGACGGAAGTGTCGTCATCGGCCGCAGCCTGGAGTTCCCGACAGAAATGCCGACGTCGTTGGCTGCTCTCCCGGCTGACTATCCGGGAGTGGGAATCGCATCGGGCGGGAAGCCCGGTAAGTCCTGGAACGCCACCCACGGCATCGTCGGCATGTGTGCCTTCGGCAAGCCCGAACTGCTGCTCGACGGCATGAACGATGCGGGGCTCTCGGCCCATCTCCTCTATATGCCCGGCGGCTACTGCAACTACCAGCCCTTCAAGGGCGATGGCTCCGACCTTTCCGAAGCCGATCTGATCGCCTACTTGCTCGGCACCTGCTCGACCATTGCCGAGGTGAAGGCCGCCATGCAGGGGGTGAATATCTGGGGCTTTGATCCGGGCATGGGTTTCGCCCCACCGATTCACTGCCTGGTGCACGACGCCACGAGTTCACTGGCGATTGAATTGCATCCGTCGGGCTGGGTGATTGTCGACAACCCGACCGGCGTGGGCACGAATGCTCCCTACCTCGACTGGCACCTGACGAATCTGAACAACTATGCGGGGCTCAGCAATTCCGTTCCTGCGGCCCAGACCTTCGGTGACACCACGATCGCCGCATTCGGCCAAGGTCAAGGGCTGATGGGCCTTCCTGGCGACTTCACTCCGCCATCGCGCTTCGTTCGAGCGGCAGCGCAGGTTGCTCTCTCCGATGTGCCGGCCACTGGCGCGCAGGCTGAGCAGTTCACCATGCACATCCTGAACTCCTTCGACATGGTGCCCGGCATCGTCAAGGAGTCGTTCGGTGCTGCAGGAGTCGTCAACGAGGTGACCGTCTGGGACACCATCTGCAATCTCACCGGCAAGAGGTACGCGTACCGAACGGTGACTGACCCCACCTGGTACGTCGTTGACCTTGCGAAGACCGACTTCACCAAACCGGCACGTGTTCAGGCAATTTCCTTTGCCGGCGAGTTCGCAACGGTGAGCATCTGATGAGCATCGCTGCTGCGGCCACGCCGCTCTACGAGAAGCTCGGGAAGCGGGCCTTGCTCTCGACGATCATCGTCCTGATCGGCGTGATTCCCTCGGCTCTTCTTCTGGTCATCGCGAAGGAGCCCGCGGTCACGTGGGCCACCGGCGCTTTCATCCTCGGGTTCGTCGCCTTGCTGATGGGCGGCCCGGGAGTCGCGACCTACACGGTGTTCGTGACGGCGATCGCCACTCCGGTTGCCATCGTGGCCGGTGGCACTCCAATTGCCGGTGCGGCGTTCATGGCGCTTATGTGCTTGGTGCTGGGGCGCATGTCGCACTACGGCCTCCAGCGCGCCACCATGCTCGTGCCGATCTTCATGGCGTGGATGATCATCTCGCCGCCGTTCTGGGGTGCCGACAAGGTCGTCGATCGCACCGACAGCAGCTTCCTGGTCTGGATGGCAATCACGTTCTTCGTAGGCGGCATCTTCCCTGTGCTGGTCTTCCCGCACTTCCTGCGCAAGCTACGCCTGCCTGCGCCGAAGCCGCACCCGCGCAGTGAGTCTGTGCCGTACACAATCGTGATCACTGTGCTGTGCACGAGCGTGACCTACTGGGTGCTGGCTGATACGAAGCAGTACGCCGGTGCGTGGCTGATCTCGACCATCATCGTGCTCGTGCAGGTTGGCGATGTTGGCACCGTCAAGAAGACGATCCAACGCGTGGTGGGCACGTTGCTCGGCATGCTCGTTATCACCGTACTCGTGCTCGAGGTGCACTCACTTGTCGTGCTCTACATCATCGGCCTGGTCTTCGGCATCGCGGCGCTGACCTCGAAGTTCAGCCCCCACTACATGCTGTACATGGCCCTGATCACTCCGACGATCATCTGCTTCACTGCCTCGTCGAGTACTCAAGTGAAGAACCTGGGCGAGCAGCGGGCTCAGGATGTGCTTATTGGCGGGGCCTTGGTGCTGCTCGCTTCGGCGATAACCATTGGCTACGCGCACATCTCCAAGCGGAGGGGAAAGGCGCCTACTCAGGATGCGCCTGCCGTGGCCGGAGTGCATGTCTAGATCTACCAAGACGGCTAGGACGACCTTCGTCAGGTGCTTCTCAAGCAAGCAGGTTCTGCGCGGCCTTGAGTATCGGGATTGCTGATTCAGGCTGATCGGGAAGCGCCGCCAAGTCCTGAATTTTCCTGAGAATGCCTGCGTCATACGAGTGTGTCGTATCGGCGGGAGCGGATTCATCGGCGAATCCATACACGACCGCCATCTCGAGCGCATTCCGATTCATGCCGTAATTCAGGGCGCACTCATGCGTGCCAAACGGCTTGCTCGTGCTGACCTCGAAGTCCTCGCCGGTCCAATCGGCGGTTGCCCCGTACGCGTGATGGTTGAGCAAGTCGACAATCGGAATCAGAACCCGCTCCGGTTGGTGACCGTCAGTCAACGAAATGCGGAAGCAACGGTTTGCCCACAGCACGTCAGTCGCCGCCATCATCGGATTCCGAAATGACGGAATGAGCTGACGCACGGCGTCGACTAGATCGTCTGACAGGTATGGATCAAGGCTGGGGTGCGTGCGCTGCATCCACTCGAGCTTGCCGCACGCGTTATGCAAGGCGACCTGGAGGTACAGCATCTCGGTCTCGATATCGGTGAACTCGTCGGGAACTTCGACAATCACCATGCGATCATCCTGCTCGGCCCAGGTGGCATGGTCGACGCGCACGAAACACTCGCGAGGGATTGAGAGCATCGGGGAGTCGTGATCCGCGGTGGAGGTGATGCTGAGATGGCCGCTGCGTTCGATGAGCCGTGTGGTCGAAGCGATGAAGCCGCCGGCCTCTCGGATGATCTCAAGGGTGCCGGCCAGGAGATCCGCAACGAAGGCGTTCTCCGCATCGACCAGTGGGTGACTCACGAGAACAGTCTTCCTCAGCGCTGCATCTTCCAGGGTTAGGGCAGTCAATGTTCGCTCATGACCGCTCACTACCAAGACTCCTATGGGGAACGTGCATAGCGTCGAAGCATGACGTTACGAGGAAAGTTCAGTTCGATGCTGATGGTCGCGGCGGTTGCCTCGATCGTCGGCATCGGCTCAGGCCAGTTCGCGCTAGCCGAGACAGGCGTGACGACTGATCCGCTTCAGGCCTCCGCCTTTCCCCCGGTCGGCGCGGTGGGAGTCGATCCGACGACGTATGCGGCTCTCTTCGGCGGTGTTCCTCCGGATGCGCCTTCAGGCACGATCGTCGCCGACAGCGGATTTCGGGCCTTCCCCAACGGATTCTCGTTCATCAACTACGGGGCAGATCTGGCAAACAACCAGAAGTACTTCGGTCAGCCGACTCCGCTGGCGGCTGGCGGCAAGGCTGCAGTTGCGCTGGGGTTGGATACCGCATCAATGCGTCGAGTGTTCGGCGATGGGGTGTGCGTAGGCGGTGGCTCGGGCAGTTGCATCCTGACGGAGTCGGCGAAGGTCGTGCAGAACACAGCGAATACCTGGGCGGCCGCCGGGCATTGCTTCGGCTTCGCCACTCTCGCGAATGCTCTCTACACAGGCAAGCTCTCACCGGCCGAGGTCGCCGGTGGAGCCGTCAACACCTTGACCACCACGAATGCCACGGTCATGATCTCGGTGCCCATGGCCGGATGCACGATGGCGATCGGCCCGAACAGCACACCACCCAGTGCGGCGGTGGCCACGCCGAGCATCACGATGGCCGTCATGTAAGGCTGCAGTCGAATGCCCAGCACGGCCACCATGTCAGGCTTTTGCACCCCTGCGCGCACAACACGGCCAAAAGCCGTCTTGTGCAGCAGATCGGAAGAGCGTCGTGTAGGGAAAGAGTGTCTTCGCCTGTGTA
>CALFIA010000191.1 GCA_937876275.1 uncultured Actinomycetes bacterium
AGCCGATCGCGGAGGACGTCGTCGCGGCCGACGTCTACATGCAGCTCGCGCTCTCCCCCGACGAGGGCGTCGCGGAGTTCCTCGGCCTCGAGCGGGTCAAGCCCAACACCCTCGGCAATAACCGGATGCTGCTGGTGCTCTGATGCGCCGCGCGCTCATCGTCATGGTTGCACTGCCTCTGCTCGTCGTTTGCGTGCCGGCGCAGGCCGCTGATGGTCCGCTTGCCGGCAAGGTCATCGTTCTTGACCCCGGTCACCAACTGGGCAATTCGAATCCGAAGTTCCGGAACGAGATCGCGAAGACCCGCTTCAACGGCTCGATCGTCAAGAACTGCAACACCACCGGCACCGCGACTAATGCTGGCTTCCCCGAGGCAACCTTCACCTGGAAAGTAGCGAACCGGCTCAAGCCGTTGCTGGAGGCGCAGGGTGCCACTGTGCTGCTGACCCGTACCTCGAACTCTCGCAATGCCTACGGGCCGTGCGTATGGGATCGCGCGGGCTTCGCGAATGAGCACAAGGCCGATGCGATGATCGCGATCCACGCTGACGGCGCACCGTCGAGTGCGCACGGATTCTTTGCCATCGCGCCGACCCCGATCAGGGGCTGGACCACGGGTACCTACAAGGTCGATCGCCGCCTGTCGACGTCAATGCTCGCCGGGATGCAATCCGCGGGTGGAATCCCGTCGAACTACATCGCGAATCACCTGCAGATCCGCGGCGATCAGTCGACCATCAACTTCAGCAAGGTGCCGACCACGATCATCGAGCTCGGCAACATGCGCAATGCGAAGGACGCTGCCCGAATGTCGTCGGCAGCAGGTCAGAAGCAATACGCCGAGTGGTTGGACGCAGGTGTCGCGAGGTTCTTCGAACGCTGATCAGCCGGTATTGCGCAGTCCGGTCGCGATGCCGTTGACCGTGACGGAAAGTGCACGCCTGAGCTCGTGATCGGGCTCGGCGCCGCTCTCGCGCACTGCACGCACCCGCTCCAGGAGCGATACCTGCAGCGTGTGCAGCGGGAGCAGATACGTATCTCGAATCTCGAGGGTGCGCGCCAGGCTCGGATTGTGCTCGAGTAGGCCGGCCTCGCCGGTGATTTCCAGGATCTCGGTGACAGTGCGCGCGTATTCGTCCTTGATGACCTGGAACAGCCGCCAATGACTCTCCGGCACGAGTCCGTTCACGTACTGCTCGGCCACCCTCAGGTCAGTCTTCGCGAGGGTCATCTCGACATTCGAGATGAAGTTCCGGAAGAAGTGCCACTCGCGGTACATCGTGCGCAGTTCCTCGCCGTGACCGGCGGCTCGAGCAGCGGCGAGACCGGCGCCCACGCCGAACCAGCCCGGCACCACCTGGCGTGACTGGGTCCAGCCGAATACCCACGGGATCGCGCGCAGACCGGATATGCCTGCAGCGGTGTCGGGGCGACGGGAGGGGCGTGAGCCCAGGTGCATGGCACCGAACTCCTCGACCGGAGTCGATTGCGCGAAGTACGACGGAAGCTGGGGGTCATCGATGAGTCCGCGGTAGGCACGCTGAGCCGACATCGATGCGAGATCCATGACGTCGTCCCACTTGGCGCGCGTATCGACAGGTGAGCGAGCATCGCGGTGAAGCAGCGACGCATCGATCACGGCAGCGAGCATCTGCTCGAGGTTGTCGCGCGCGAGGGTCGGCAGCAGGTACTTGTCGGAGATGACCTCGCCCTGCTCGGTCACCTTGATCTCGCCGTCGAGAACGCCGGCGGGCTGGGCCAAGATCGCGTCGTAGGTCGGGCCTCCACCGCGGCCCACCGTGCCACCGCGACCATGGAAGAGGCGAAGTCGAACACCGTGCTTGGCCGCCACGTCACGAAGCCGCCGCTGGGCAAGATGGATCTCCCACTGCGAGGTGGTGATGCCCGCATCCTTATTGGAGTCCGAGTAACCGAGCATGACCTCCTGCACATCACCGCGCGAGGTGACGAGGGCGCGGTAGGCGGGGGTGGAGAGAAGCGCGTCGAGGATGTCGCCGGCGCTGCGAAGTTCCTCGCAGGTCTCCAGCAGGGGAACGAAATCAACGCGGCTTCGCCCGGCAACGGTGTCGACGAGACCTGCCTCACGGCCGATAAGCACTGCCGCGAGAACGTCATCGGCACCGGTGGTCATCGAGATGATGCACTGCTGAATCGCCCGTGCCCCGAAGCGATCGAGAGCATCGCGCACTGCGACGTACGTGCGATAGGT
>CALFIA010000192.1 GCA_937876275.1 uncultured Actinomycetes bacterium
GTCAGCAGGGTGGTCTTGGCCCACAGCAGGCGATTGGCGATGCTGATCGAGCCGTCGCCGTTGTTGCCGGTATCCTTGTCGGTGCCGTCATCCCAGGTGTAGCGCGGGGTGCCCATGTACTTCTGGTTGAGGCGGTCGATGAGCTCACGGCCACCCTCCTCGGTCATGGTGACATTTCCGCGTACTTCGACATACGAGTACGGGTTGTCCTTCGGGTAGAGCAGAACGCTCGCGCGCGGATCGCGTGCGAGATTGCGATGCTTCTGGCGATTAGTGGTGGTCGACATCAGCAGGTCATCACCATCGCGCTCGACCCAGACGACGGACAACTGCGGCTGACCGTCAGGCTGCACAGTGGCAAGAGTGACGAACTCCGCCGCATCAAAAAGTGCGCGCGCTGCATCGGGAAGTGTGGCCATGGTGTTCTCCTTGGATTGTTGATGCGCAAGTAATGATGACTAGGCAGGTAGTACGCCGGCAATGGCAATCGCGGCAACGCCCTCGCCGCGACCGGTAAGACCCAGACCGTCAGTCGTGGTGCCGGAGACGCGCACGGGCGCGCCGAGTGCGGCTGACAGGACATCTTGCGCCTCTTCGCGGCGAGTGCCGACTCGCGGCGAGTTGCCGATGACCTGCACGCTGCCGTTGACGATTGAGTAGCCAGCGGCGCGCACAAGTGAGGCGACATGAGAGAGCAAGGTGACACCGGATGCAGATGCCCACTGCGGATCGGATGTGCCGAACACTGACCCAAGATCGCCCAGGCCTGCGGCAGACAGCAACGCGTCGCACAGTGCGTGCGACGCTGCATCGGCATCGGAATGACCGGCGAGTCCGGTTTCGCCCGGCCACAACAGGCCGGCCATCCACATCGGGCGGCCTGCTTCGAAGGCATGCACATCAGTGCCAATGCCGGTCAGCACCGCGCGCGAGGATTCAGCTGACATTGCCGCTGGCCCTTCGCTTGGCGAGCACGGCCTCGGCGAGGATCAAGTCGATGGGGCGAGTGACCTTGAAGGCTTCCTCGTGGCCGGGAATCACGTGCACGCGCACGCCATCGCGCTCCACGAGGCCAGCGTCATCAGTGGCAATCGGAGCAGAGGGATCAACGCTCGCATGTGCCGCCTGCAGCACAGAGCGCGCAAAGCCCTGCGGTGTCTGCACGGCGCGCAGCGCTGCTCGATCAGGCGTGGCCACGACATCAGAAGCTGCGTTGACCTGCTTGAGAGTGTCAGCGACGGCGAGCCCGGGCACGACTGCCTCATGACCCGCGGACACCGCTGCCACGACTGCGGCCACGAGCTCCGGCGGAGTGAGCGCCCTCGCCGCATCGTGCACGAGCACGATGTCGACGTCAGCGGGAAGTGCGATGAGAGCGCGCGCCACGGATTCCTGGCGACTCTCGCCGCCGGCGAGCACCTCGATATCGCAGGTGACATCAAGCTCACTGAGAATTCCGCGTACCTCGTCGACGAAGTCAACAGGTGCGGCGACGACGATCAGATCGATGACGCGGGAGGCGGCAAGTCCGCGAACAGCGTGCACGAGCAGCGGAATACCGCCGACTTCGCGGAGTGCCTTGGGTGTGCCGGCGCCGAGACGTTCGCCCTTACCGGCCGCGGGAACGAGTGCCGCAGTGGTCACGGGTGCTCCCCTCGGGCTAGATCAGAGCAGCGTACGAGGTAATCGCACGACTACTCAGGCAGCGAACTAAGAGGCGAGTACCTCGTCGAGGATCGACTCGGCCTTGACCTCATCGGTCTTCTCGGCGAGTGCAAGCTCGCTGACGAGGATCTGACGTGCCTTGGCCAGCATGCGCTTCTCGCCAGCCGACAGGCCGCGCTCACGCTCGCGACGCCACAGGTCACGCACGACCTCGGCGACCTTGATGACATCGCCAGAGGCGAGCTTCTCGAGGTTGGCCTTGTAGCGACGGGACCAGTTGGTGGGCTCCTCGGTGTACGGCTGACGCAGCACGTTGAACACGCGCTCTAGGCCATCGGCGTTCACGACGTCACGAACGCCCACGAGATCGACATTGTCCGAGGGCACGCGAACGGTCAGGTCACCCTGAGCCACGCGGAGTACGAGGTACTCGCGATCCTCACCCTTGACCTTGCGAATCTCAACGGATTCGATGACTGCTGCCCCGTGATGCGGGTAGACGACCGTGTCGCCCACGTTAAACGCCATGAAGATGGACCCAGATCGGAAGAGCACACGTCTGAAC
>CALFIA010000193.1 GCA_937876275.1 uncultured Actinomycetes bacterium
GGCGGCGATGGCCTTGGCGGCGTCCATCGCGGAGCCGCCACCGACGGCCACGACGAAGTCGCACCCGGCGGCGCGCAATGCGGCGGCGGCGCGGTTCACCGTCTCCGCCTCGGGGTTCTGCTCAACACCGGTGAACTGGGTGATCTTGACGCCGGCCTCGACCAGCCCGTCGACGCGCTCGCCACCCTGCTGGATCCCCACGGCATTCCGCTGCTCGTTGATGCCACCGCCTGTGCCGCCCGCATTCCCCTGCCGGCCGGATGGACCGCCATGGCAGTTTCCGCTCGCGACTTTGGCGGCCCGGCCGGGGTCGCCGCACTCGTCGTCAGGCAGGGCACGACCTGGGTTCGGCCGCTCGGCAGTGAGCGTGGCTGGCTCGGAGGGTTTCCCGATATTCCGTCAGCAGCTGCTGCCGGCATCGCGGCCGAGACGATCGAACCGATCTGGGAACCCGAAGCACGACGGGCGCACGCGCTGATCGCTCGCATTCGCGCCGCGCTGACAACGTCCATCACCGACATCGATCTCGTCGGCGATCCCGATGATCGACTCCCCCACGTGGTGACGTTCTCGGCTCTGTACTGCAGCGGCGAGGCAGTGGTCACCGAACTCGATCGACGCGGCATTGCCGTCGCGAGCGGTTCGGCCTGCGTTGCTGACACCGAGCGACCGAGTCACGTGCTGGCCGCGATGGGCGCTCTGACTGGCGGCAACGTTCGCGTGTCGCTTCCATTCGGCTGCACGGAAGCAACTGTTGATCACTTCCTTCGCGAGATCCCCGACGTCATTCGAGCGGTGCGAGCAGATGCCGGCATCTGACACCTGGCCCGTGCGCGACTCGTGGATCGACGAGCGAGGACACCTGTGCCCCGCACCGGTAATCGCCCTTGCACGGGCTGCGCGAAACGCAGCCAGCGGTGAGGTGATCGTGGTGCTCGCCGATGACCCTGCTGCGCAGTTCGACATCCCGGCGTGGTGCCGAATGACAGGCAACTCCTTCATCTCGGCGGCTTCGCAGGATGCCGGAGTGGCCTACGCCGTGCGCATCAACGCGAGCTGAGCACCGGCGGGCGACTTAGCGCTTCGTCGAGCAACGCGAGATAGGTCTCGCGACGGATCTCGATCGCACCCAACGACACCAAGTGATCGGTGGCCCACTGCACGTCGAGTAAGCGCCCCGCTTCTGCCGAGAGAGCATCGACAAGTGCGACGAGAGCCGCTTTCGATGCATCGCGTTCGGCATGGAACATCGACTCACCTGCGAAAAGCCCGCCGATCTCGATTCCATAGAGTCCGCCGACGAGTTCGCCCTGCTCATTCCAGGTCTCGACCGAATGCGCCCACCCGAGCTCATGCAATGCGCAATACGTGTCGATGAAGTCCTGAGTGATCCAGCCGTGCTCACGTGGGGTCTCGGCACAGGCACGCATAACGCCGACGAAATCGCGATCGATAGTGATCTCGAATCGACGAAGCGAGGTGCGCAGGGACTTCGAGACGCGAAGTGACTCAAGCGGCAAGATGCCGCGCGGATCTGGACTCCACCAGCCGAGCAAGCTCTGCTCCAGGTGCATAGGAAAGAGTCCGCGCCGGTATGCCTGCAGCACGGTGCCGGGCTCAAGATCGGCTCCGACGCAGACAACATCCTCGAATGGTTCGGCTTCGTACGGATTTGGCAAGTCCCACACGGACGCTTGGGGCTCGCGCGGTGACATGCGTTACGGGCGCGGGCAGCTGACGTGCGCAGCAACCTCGGCTGCCGCAGCATCGCCGTAGGCCGTGGCCATGCGCTCGAGGAAATGCTTCTGCGCCAGCTCATATTCCTGAGTGCCCACGGTTTCGATGACGTAGGTGGCCAGCAGCGCACCCGTTTGCGCGGCACGCTCGTCGGAGAGACCCCAGGACTTCGCCGACAGGAAACCGGCACGGAAGGCATCGCCCACACCGGTGGGATCCGCCTTGCGCTCCTCCTCCGGCACGGCAACGACGACAGGTGCCTCACCGCGACGCTCGATGCGCGCGCCATCAGCACCCAAAGTGGTGACGCGAGTCTCGACGATGGCAGCAATGTCGGCAGCCGACCAGCCGGTCTTCTGATGAATGAGCGCTGCCTCGTACTCATTGGTGAACAGGTAGGTCGCGCCCTCGATCAGGGGCTTGATGTCGTCGCCCTCCATGTAGGCGAGCTGCTGGGAGGGATCTGCGGCGAAGGGGTAACCGCGAAAGCGGCACTCATCGGTGTGGCGTGCCATGGCACCCGGATCATTCGCGCCGATCAGCACGAGGTCAGCGGCACCGACGACATCGACGATCGGCTTGAGCTCGATGTTGCGCGCCTCGCTCATCGCGCCGGGATAGAACGACGCGATCTGGTTCTGCTCCTGATCGGTGGTGCAGATAAAACGCGCGGTGTGGTGCGAGTCGGACACGTGCACGCCGCGGGTATCGACTCCATGACGATTGAGCCACGACTCGTAATCCGCGAAATCGGGGCCGACCGCACCGACGAGAACAGGCTTGAGGCCGAGGCATCCCATGCCGAAGGCGATGTTGGGAGCCACGCCTCCGCGCCGCACATCAAGTTCCTCGACGAGAAATGAGAGCGAGATCTTGTCCAGCTTGTCGGCGACAATTGAGTCGGCGAACTTGCCCGGAAAGGTCATGAGGTGATCGGTCGCAACGGACCCGGTGATGAGGACGGCCATGGGGCAAGACCTTAGCGGTCCATGCGCCATACTCACCTTCATGAAGACACGCCGACTGGTTGCCGCTGTCGCACTATGCGCCGCACCACTCACCCTTGCGGCGTGCGGGGGTAGTGAGTCGGCAATCCCGAACCTCAAGGGCACCTGGACGGGCAACTACCAGTTCCCGACTCCCGGCAAGACCATCTCGGAGTCAACCCTGACCATCGAAATCACCAAGCAGGAGGGCTCACTGCTCTGGGGCACCGAGAGCTGGGTCAACGATGGCAAGACACTGTCTACCGAATTGCTTGGTTCACTGTCGAGTGACAACTCCTCGGTGATTCTCTCCGAGGTGGGCGGCTTCTACTCCGGAAATGTGGGCGATAACTCCATGCGACTTCGCTTCGTTCGCACAGAGGATCCGCCCACCGCCTTCGTCGTCACGGTCACTCGGGGCAACTAAGACTCCACGCATGCGAAAGGCCCGCCGTTGCCGGCGGGCCTTTCGCATGAGAAGTGGATTAGCTGAACGAGTCGCCACAGGCGCACGAGCCACCTGCATTGGGGTTGTCGATGGTGAAGCCCTGCTTCTCGATGGTGTCGACGAAGTCGACAGTTGCGCCATTGAGGTAGGGGGCGCTCATGCGATCGGTCACGACCGAGACGCCGCCGAAGTCCTTCGAGATATCGCCATCAAGGCTGCGGTCATCGAAGAAGAGCTGGTAGCGCAGGCCGGAGCATCCACCCGGCTGCACGGCCACGCGCAGGGCGAGGTCATCGCGACCCTCGGCCTCGAGGAGTGCCTTGACCTTGGAGGCCGCGGTCTCGGTGAGAACAATGCCGTCGGTCGTGATGATCTCGACGGGCACAGCGGTTTCAGTCGACATGATGTGGCCTTTCAAGTGAGGTAAGCCTTATCTGGAGTCTATGTCACGATCAACACCAGCGCCTAGCGGCGTATTCCCGTGTCCGGGCATCGACACTGCCGGCCGTGTGCGAATAGGCCAGAATGTGCACGTGACCTCACAGGTGGACCCGCAGCCGACTCCGCTCGCACTGCTACTGCTCGGACGCGGTGCCGACGCACAGAGTGAGCTTGGTGTCGAGTGCCCCGGCGCACTGCCCCCTGCCTCTGACCCCGATCTCGTCGAGCGGGCCGAGCGCGCCAAGGCTGCCTTGGGTGACCGTGTCTACATCCTGGGTCACCACTACCAGCGCGATGAGGTCATCTCCTTCGCCGACGTCACCGGCGACTCGTTCAAGCTGGCCCAACAGGCGGCTGCGCATCCTGAAGCCGAGTTCATCGTGTTCTGCGGCGTGCACTTCATGGCCGAGAGCGCCGACATCC
>CALFIA010000194.1 GCA_937876275.1 uncultured Actinomycetes bacterium
ATGGGTGACGACGAGCAGGCCCAAGCGCGGTCGAGTCTTGAGGTACGCAGCAAGCCAGGAAATGACCTCGACGTCGAGATGGTTGGTCGGCTCGTCGAGAAGCAGGACGTCGAGATCGGTGACGAGCAACCGAGCGAGGTCAACGCGGCGGCGCTCGCCGCCCGACATGGTGCCGAGGGTGCGGGCGAGCAGTTCTTCATCGAATCCGCCGAGCAGGCCATCGAGGACCTCTCGCACATTCGGGTCCACTGCCCATTCGTGCGTAGGGCGATCGCCGACCACGGCCTCGAGAACCGTCACATCGGGAGGAAAGTCATCGCGCTGGCGCAGGAATCCCAGGCGAACGTCATTGCCCATGCTCACTCGGCCGTCATCGACCTTCTCTATCTGAGCGAGAACGCGAAGCAGGGTGCTCTTGCCCGCTCCGTTGCGGCCGACGATTCCGATGCGGTCGGCTTCGCCGACTCCCAGGGAGACCTTGTCGAGGAGCGGGCGATGGCCGTAGGCCTTGGTCACGGATTCGACGTTGATGAGATTGCGACCGGCCACGACCCCATCCTCCCGCATTCAAGGGCCGCTCATTACCGCCGGGGCGCGGGCTGGGCCGACCGCGTGGATCGCACATGACGAGTGGCCCGAACCAGAAGGTCCGGGCCACTCCTCGTGCGTTCTTCGTGCCTAGTGGGCAGCGAGATTGCCCGTGATGATGTGCGGGGTGAAGGTCCACAGGTTCGGGTTGGCGGGATCGATACCCAACTCCACCCAGTGGTTGAAGCCCGAGCCGAAGGTCTGCACGCGGGTGAAGTTCGCGACGAGGGCGCCCTTGTCCTTCTGGACGAGCTTGCCGGCGGTCTCGTTCATCGGCATGTCGACCTGGTACCAGTGCTCGTCGCCGTTCTGGAGCAGTACCGGCTTGATGAAGGAGAGCGAGTTGGTGAGCAGCGCCTGCTTCACGTTGTCGTAGGCGGCGGTGCACTCCTTGTCCGGCATCGCCTGACCGGCGAGGTAGCCCTCCCAGTCCATGTTGGCCTGTGCCACGACGATCACGCCGTTGGCGCGGTCGGCCTTGGCCTTCTCAAAGCCCTTGTTGATCCATGCCACGTTGGCAGCATCGCGAGCAGCGAACTCGGCCGCATCACCATCGGACTTGAGGTCGTTGTAGGTCTTGCACTTGACGCCGTCGACCGCGGAGTTGTTCGCCGAGCCCGGGATGTTCGGGATGATCACGGTGATGCCGTTGTAGGTGAACATCTGCATTTCCGGGTAGTTCGGGTCGTGATCGACGGTCACTGCCGTCTTGGTTCCCGGAAGAGTGAGGCGGGTCTGGCCGAGATTGATGTAGTTACCCGGGGTACCGAAGAAGTTCGAGCGCACCAGCGCGAGGCGCGAGTTCGGATCGAATGCACCCTTGACCGGTCGATCGCAGTCGACCCACTCGTTGTCGCCGACGCTGTAGAAGACCTGCTTGGCGAACTTGTCGAAGAAGGTCGTCTTGAGCTCGGGGTAGGCGGCGTCAGTGCACTGGTCACCCTTGCCCGACATGGTGTCACCGTCGAACAGCGAGAAGGCAACCTTGCTGTTGTTGATCGCTTCGATAACGCGCGGCGAAAGCTGCTTTCCGGAGGCGTCATAAGGCATATCGCCGATAAGTGCGATGGAGAAGACACCGGGTGCCGCAGTCGTCGCCGAAGACGAGGGGGAAGCCGTGGCCTTGGGGGTTGTCGCAGCACTCGAGGTGCTGGCGAGGAACAAGCTTCCACCCACCACAAGGGCGAGACCGGAAGCGATAGCTGCGGGGCGCAGTGCGCGAAGAGTTGTCATGGGCGCACCCTGCAGGGCTCGCGTGAATGCAGAGAACCTATCTGGGGATGAACCGATGAATCGTCCACAAACATCCGGGCCGCCACATCGGCTCGCTAGCGATGGCGAAGCCACAGATCAAGGTTTCGCGGCCTACCCTGTGGGGTAGAACGCAAGTCCAACGGAGGAGAAGCCATGAAGAAGTCCACAAAGATCGGCGCCGCACTTCTCGGCGCAGCCCTCGCTATCTCGCCGATCGTGATGACCGCATCACCGGCGTCGGCGTCTGTCGCGACCAAGGTGATTCCGTATGACTCCGCGAAGCTGACCAAGTTCGGCTTTCCGAAGACGCCGAATGTCGTGGGCTGGGAGCCCGGCACTGCTGCGGTCACGCCCACCAAGGCAGTTGCGGGCAGCACCATCACCATCACCGGCAAGGCACCGAAGTACACGAAGCCGGGTCAAGTGCTTTCGCTCAGCCGCTTCCTTCCGTCCGACAACAAGGGCAGCGGTGCCATGAAGGACCTCGGCATCACTGCAACCATCAAGAAGGATCGCACCTTCGAGATGCTCGCTGACCTGAGCGTGCTTGGCACGTGGGGCTACAGCGTCGGTTACGAGACAAACCCCGGCGGAAACGTCGGCGGTGAATTCGTGGGCTTTCAGTTCCAGCTGACCACCACAGCGTCGTAACTCCAGACACCCCTGCACGAAATTTCGGGGCGCTTGGCCTACAGCAGGCCGAGCGTCTCGATCTTTGCCCGCAGGTCGATGTCGGACGGCTCAACCACGAAGGTGCCGTCACTGAAGGTGATCACCGGGATCGACTGCTTGCCGCTGATCTCGATCGCGGCATCCTTGCCAGCGTCGTCATTGGCGACGTCGATGTACTCGTACGCGACGCCCAGGGAATCGAGGAGTCGCTTGGAACGGCGGCAGTCGCCGCACCACTCGGCGCCGTACATCGTGATTGCTGCCTCAGCCATGACTTCTCCTCTTCATTGGTCACATTCACTTCCTTCAACGAGAAGGAATGGTGCCCTATTCCGGAAAGACGAAATCCCCCACACATCGGCGAGAAGTGCGAGGGATAACGAGTGCGCCCGACAAGATTCGAACTTGTAACCTCTTGATCCGTAGTCAAGTGCTCTATCCGTTGAGCTACGGGCGCGTGGTCGTGAACGACCGTCGGAAAGTCTACAGGCTCCCCGCCGATCCCCTAAACCGCCCTCGAAGGGCGCTCAACAGCGCGAGATCGGCGCCTCAGGAACCTGAGCTGGCCTCGAGCGCCCGACGGAGTTGGTCAGCATGGTCAATCGGGTGGGCCGTGTAGTTCGTGATCCAGGTGCGCACGGAGTACGGGCCTGATTCCGTATGCACCCCGGCACGGTCGAGGTCTGCCGGGGAGAGCCGGCGCAGGACGTCGAGAGACGAGGCTCGCACCGCTCGATAGACCGCGAGCGAGTTCTCGACCGGCAGGGACTCGTAGCCGAGCGCTTCGCACTCTGCCCACGCACCTTCGTCGTAGCCCTGAATGATGCTGCCCTCAGGCTCGGATACGAGCCGGCGCAGGCGGGCGTACGACTGCGCCTCGCTGTCGGCCACGTGATGGATGATCTGGCGGGCAGACCATTCACCCGGCTGCCCTGAGTCCAGCAGTTCCGGTGGCAAGGCGAAGGCGAGTAGTTCGAACTCCTCGGTGGCTTGCGCATAGGCGTCAGCGATCTCGTCGATGGTCATTCGTGAAGCATAAATCTCGCGAATTGACCCGACGTACGTTCCGGACATACATCAGGGGCGCCCTCGTGAGGACGCCCCTGACAGGTGGCGGAGGCGGCGAGATTTGAACTCGCGATGGGCGTTAAACCCAAACCGCATTAGCAGTGCGGCGCCATAGACCGGACTAGGCGACGCCTCCATGCAACCGCCCCAATTGTGCCCTAAGGCCGGATCGGGGAACCACCGTGCTGCCCGCATAGGTTATCGGGCAGACTTTCGGCCATGACAACGACGTTGGCGATCGACTGCGGAGGCGGCGGGATCAAGGCCTCCGTGCTCGATGAGGCAGGCACGATGAGGGCCCATCCGATCCGGGTCCCCACTCCGTACCCCCTCTCCACCGAGTTGTTCGTCCAGACCTTGGTCGACCTGGCGGCCGAACTTCCCAAGGCAGATCGCGCAACGGTCGGCATGCCGGGGATGATCCGACACGGCGTCGTCATTACGACCCCGCACTACATCACCAAGTCAGGTCCGCGCACTCGCGTGCTGCCCGAACTCGTCACGCAGTGGGAGGGCTTCGACGTGAAGGCTGCCCTCGAGGCTGCCTTCGGCATCCCGACGCGCGTGCTCAATGACGCCGAGGTTCATGCCGCAGGCGTCATCGCCGGTCAGGGCCTCGAGCTCGTGCTCACCCTTGGCACCGGTCTGGGCTGCGCCATCTACGACGGCGGCTACCTCGCGCCGCACCTCGAAATGTCGCAGGCCCCGGTGCGCTGGGGCCTCTCGTACGACACTTACATCGGAGAGCACGAGCGTCGTCGGCTCGGCGATGCACTCTGGTCACGTCGCATCGCACGCGTCGTCGACGGACTCCGCCCGGTGTTCATGTGGGACAGGCTGTACATCGGTGGCGGCAACTCGCGTCACATCACGCCGGTCGTGCTGTCCAAGCTCGGTGACGATGTCGTGATCGTGCCGAACACCGCAGCGATGGTGGGCGGCGCCCGCGCATGGCTGCTTCACACCGACGGCTGAGCCACCAATTCTCAGTGCGCGCTACCTGAGCCACTCGATAAAGGTCTCGTGGCTCCGACCACGAGGAACCCGATCACGAGTAGGACGGCCGTGATACCGAGTGAGCGCTGCACGCCCGTGTGATCGGCGATGATGCCCACGATCGCAGGGCCAGTGAGGAATGCCAGATATCCGATCGAGGCAACCGCACTCACCCGACCTGCGGCCTTGGCAGGGTCGTCGGCAGCCGAACTCATGCCGACCGGGAAACCAAGACCAGTACCCAGCGCCCAGAAGACACAACCGACCATGACGACCCACAGGGCAGGTGCGAAGACAACGAGAAGTACTCCGCCAATGGAGACAAGGATCGAAACCCGCATGGTGCGGACCCGACCGAATCGGTCGAGGATCCCGGCACCGAACCAGCGCACAGTGGTCATGGCAACGACGAACACGAAATAGGCGGCGGAAGCTAGTGCGGCCGTGGCAGCGAACGAATCGACGGAAGCAACGCCCACCCACTCGTTGCCGGTGCCCTCAGAGAATGCCAAGGCGAAGAGGAATACACCGATAAGAAGGGTGCGAGGTTCCTTCCACGCAGCCATCGGATGCCCGCGCTCGCCTTCATCATGCTCCTCGGAGCCAGCGGGAAGGT
>CALFIA010000195.1 GCA_937876275.1 uncultured Actinomycetes bacterium
CATGTAACCGTGAGTGCGAGTAGTGATCCGTACCGTGGATGGGAGGCTGCTGCCCACCATGTGGCGGAGGGCGCGGGCGCAGTCGACTTTCCTGCCCTGACGTCAGTGGTCTTGATCAAGTTGCTCATTCTCGAGCGACTCAACAATGAGTTCGGGTCCGCAATGGGCGATGCGCTCATCGGCGAGGTGCTGAGATGCATACGTGCCGGAGTCGATGGCGCCAAGGTCGAAAGAGTGCGAGGCGCGACGATCGCCATTGTCGCTCGAGAGCAGGCGCCCGCGGGAATCTTCGCTCGAGTCCATGAGCTTCTCGACCCTGGACTCCAGGTCAACGGTGAGTCGATCTCGCTCCGGTACGCACTCGGCGGCGCGCATGCGCTCACCAGTTCAACTGAGGGCGTTCGTGTGTTGCTCGAAGATGCACTCATCGCCGTGTCGGAAGCGGCTGCAACTTTCACCGACGTGATCTGTGACGAGGAATTGCGTTCGCGTACACGCACTCGAGTTGATGTCGAGTCACGATTGCGTACCGCCCTGATCAGCGACGAGTTCGAACTGCATTACCAGCCGGTGATGCGGCTTGAGTCCGGTGACGTCATCGGATCAGAAAGCCTCATCCGTTGGCGACACCCCGAGCGCGGGTTGCTTCCCGCGGGCGAGTTCATTCCGGTGGTCGAGGAACTCGGACTCATTGCCTTGGTCGATCTGTGGGTCATAGACCAGGTGTGCCGCGATCTCGATCTGCTGATGCAGCGAGGGATCACGCCGGTGTCGATCAATATCAGCCCGCAAACCCTGGCCTCGCACGAGAAAGTGGCCGAGGCGCTCCTGGAGAAGCTGGGCGCAACCGGCCATACCCCGGATCAGATCGTCATTGAGATCACTGAGACTGCGGTCGCAACCGATGTGACGCGCTCAGTCGAGGGCATGCGCGCACTTCATCGCGCCGGGTTCCCGATTGCCATTGATGATTTCGGGGTGGGTGCATCGACCTTCGCCCTGCTGAAGGATCTTCCCTTTGATTTCCTGAAGCTCGACAAGAGTTTCGTGATCGATCTCGAACAGGAACGCGTTCAGCAGCTCATTGAGGCGATTTGCGCGATGGCCAGAGTGCTGGGCGGTGTCGTGGTGGCCGAAGGCGTCGAGGAGCAGTGGCAACTCGACATCTTGCGAGCATGCGGTGTGGAGATGGGTCAGGGCTGGTTCATCGGCAAGCCGTTACCGATGTCGGAGATTCCACAGTCGCACTGAAGTGAATCAGCAGTGCCAGCGTCCGCCGGCCCAATGTGAGGCACCTGCGCCAGTGCGCTCCCAGTTGTGAATCGTGCTGAAGGCGGCATCCTGCCAGTAGCGCGGCCAGGTGTTCATCGGTGACTTGCGAAGCTTTTCGAGGATGCGCTTGGCGCGATCCTCGCCGAGTAGCACCTTGTGCTCCTTGAGCATCATCCACGTTGCGCCGCGGGCGAGTTCGGGGGAGACCTGGTACGCCCCGCGGTACTTTCGTGTCGGGTTAATGGCGTTGTAGCGGCCTTCGCTCTCGCGGATCACGATGCACTTGCGGCGCTTCTCGACGGAGGCGCGGTAGTACTTGCCGCGATACAGGCTGGGCTTGTAACCCGTGAGGTCTCGAGTCTGCGCTGAGTCGGTGGTGAAGTAGGCGAACTGTGCCTGCCTAATGGCTAGCTGCTGCATCGCGATCTGGCGCGCGGTGAGCGCCGTCTGCGGCAGTGCTACAGCCTGTTCGACGGTCACTACCGCCGTGGCCTCGGGGAGTTCAGCGGCAGCCGAGGTGGCCGACCAGGCAGCCGCGCCGATTCCGGCCAGGGCAAGGGAGCTGACTCCGAGCGCGATGGAACGCCGGCGAATGCGGAAGGGTTTCACGAGTCCTCGTTCGGGCAGGCCAGCTGGCCTGCCGCCGTGATCCAGATCCCGGCGACCCCGGGTCTCTTTCCACCCGGTCTCGCTACCAACTCCTGCATGAGTGAGGACGACTCGCACGCCTGACACTGAACCATGCAGGTGATCCGCCGAAGCGGGGATCACGCACCCCTGGGGGCTTAAAAAGGCTATGCAGCGCAACAACTTTCCGCAAAATGAGGGTGCCTGCGACACGCCCGACTCGGGCCGAGAGGTGTCCGATATGTTGTGTTATGCGGCGTGACATAGACAACGTTGTCTCATGGCTCTCGTGTGACATGGATCACCGCCTCATGGAGGTGCTTGACGCGTCTGTCCCGCCTTCGAGGGCGGGGGCGCCCCGTGATGCCCGGTTCGACGTGCCGGGAGGGAAGGCCCTGCGCGACATCGACGCGGGGGAGCCGTGGGTCTGACTCTATAGGTATAACCAATCACTACGTTAGTTGCGAATGATTTGCGCTATTGCTTGAGGCTACCTAGCGTGGGAGTCGCACCACACGGTGCACACACCACGAGGAGTTATCGAATGTCGATCATCAATACCGAGATCAAGCCCTTCGAAGCCGTCGCCTACCGCAAGGGCGAGAAGGACTACGTCACCGTCACTGACGCTGACGTCCGCGGTAAGTGGAGCGTCTTCTTCTTCTACCCCGCAGACTTCACCTTCGTCTGCCCGACTGAGCTCGGCGATATGGCCGACCTCTACCCCGAGTTCCAGAAGCTCGGTGTCGAGATCTACAGCGTCTCGACCGACACGCATCACGTGCACAAGGCATGGGCAACCGCATCCGACACCATCGGCAAGATCGGTTACTTCATGATCGGTGACCCGAGCGGCACCATCACCAACAACTTCGAGAACATGCGCCCGGGCGCAGGCCTCGCAGATCGCGGCACCTTCCTCGTTGATCCCGACGGTGTCATCCAGTACCTCGAGATCACTCCGGAGGGCGTCGGCCGTAACGCAGCCGAGCTGCTCCGCAAGATCAAGGCAGCCCAGTACGTGCGCAATCACCCGGGCGAAGTTTGCCCGGCCAAGTGGGAAGAGGGCGAAAGCACTCTCGCACCGTCAATCGATCTGGTCGGCAAGATCTAGTTCGCCCCTCGTGGTGGGGGTCCGGGCTTCGGCTCGGACCCCATCCACCTCGCAAGACATCGCACAGACACCTGGAGTAACTCATGCTTGATGCAGCCATCACGTCGCAGTTGAAGACCCACCTGGAGAAGGTCGTCTTTCCGATCGAGCTGGTCGCCTCACTAGATGACAGCACGAAGTCAGTAGAGCTCGCCGGCCTGCTCGAGGAGGTTGCCGCGCTCTCCGACAACATCACTGTCACGACCGCAGAGAACGAGCGTCGCCCGTCCTTCGCCATTGCACGCACCGGCACTGACATCTCGGTTCGCTTTGCGGGCATTCCCATGGGCCATGAATTCACCTCTTTCATTCTGGCGCTCCTTCAGGTCGGTGGTCATCCTTCGACTGCCTCGCCGGAGACCCTGGACCAAATCCGCGATCTCGACGGTGACTACCACTTCGAGACCTACTTCTCCCTGACCTGCCAGAACTGCCCTGATGTCGTGCAGGCACTCAACTTGATGAGCATCATCAATCCCCGCATTACCCATGTGGCTATTGATGGTGCGCTCTTCCAGGCAGAAGTCGATGCGCGCCAGGTGCTGGCAGTACCTGCCGTCTTCCTCAATGGCGAGATGTTTGCGTCCGGTCGAATGAGCCTGGAGGAAATCCTTGCCAAGCTCGATACGGGTGCGGCTGTTCGCGCCGCGGCACGTATCTCAGAGAAGGATGCGTTCGAGGTGCTTGTTGTGGGCGGCGGCCCGGCAGGTGCATCGGCAGCAATCTATGCAGCCCGCAAGGGCATCAGTACTGGTGTGGTGGCCGAGCGGTTCGGCGGTCAGGTGCTCGACACCATGGGTATCGAGAACTTCATCTCGATCCAGCACACCGAAGGCCCCAAGCTCGTCACTGCTCTGGAGCAGCATGTACTCGAGTACGGCGTCGACATCATGAATACGCAGAAGGCAGCTCGCATCATCCCTGCAGGTAGCGACGGCCTGATCGAGGTGCAGCTCGAGAGCGGCGCAACCGTGAAGTCGAAGACCGTTGTTCTCTCGACAGGTGCCCGCTGGCGCTCGATGAACGTGCCTGGCGAGCAGGAATACCGCAACAAGGGCGTCACCTACTGCCCCCATTGCGATGGTCCGCTCTTTAAGGGCAAGCGCGTTGCCGTGATCGGCGGAGGCAACTCCGGTGTCGAGGCTGCCATTGATCTCGCAGGTGTTGTCGCTCACGTGACCCTCATCGAGTTCGACGGTCAGCTGCGCGCTGACGAAGTACTGCAGCGCAAGCTGCGCAGCCTGCCGAATGTCGACATCATCGTCAGCGCTCTCTCGACTGAAGTTCTGGGCGATGGCTCGAAGGTCACCGGAATCGAGTACACCGATCGCACTGACGACAGTGCGCACGAGCTCGCACTCGATGGCATTTTCGTCCAGATCGGCCTGCTGCCGAACACCGAATGGCTGGAGGGATCTATCGAGCTGTCACCGCGCGGAGAGATCGTGATTGATGACCACGGCCGTACATCGCTGCCGGGTGTCTTCGCTGCAGGTGACTGCACCACGGTGCCCTTCAAGCAGATCGTGATCGCCCTGGGTGCAGGCGCGACAGCAGCGCTCAGTGCATTCGATCACCTGATTCGCACATCAGCGCCTGTCGAAGCAACCGTCTAGTCGAAAGCGACGCTGAACGAGTGGGGCCTCTCTAGACTGGGAGGCCCCACTCGTCGTCAGGATTCCCATGCGCAGCAGAACACTTGGCTCGTCACTCGTCGTCTCAGAGCAGGGCTTGGGATGCATGGGTATGAGCGGTAACTACGGCGTACGTGACGATGAGGCTTCGCGTGCAACGCTGCATCGCGCACTCGATCTGGGCATTACGTTCTTCGACAGTGCGGATATCTACGGCCCTTACATCAACGAGGAACTACTAGGCGCTGAGTTGGGCTCGGTCAGGCAAGAGGTCGTGATCGCGACCAAATTCGGTCACGAGGTGACACCCGAGGGCAAGATTCGCATCAATGGCCGCCCTGACTACGTGCGTGCTGCCTGCGAGGCATCACTTCGACGGCTCAATACCGACTACATAGACCTCTACTACCAGCATCGTGTTGACCTCGAGGTTCCCGTCGAGGAGACCTGGGGTGCGATGAAGGAACTTGTCGACGAGGGCAAGGTGCGCACCCTCGGAATTTCCGAGGCCGCGCCCGACACCATTCGACGCGCACATGCAGTGCATCCGGTTACCGCGATTCAAAGTGAGTACTCGCTGTGGACCCGCGATGTGGAGCGCAACGGCGTGCTCGATGTCGCACGTGAGCTCAACATTGGTTTCGTGCCCTTCTCTCCCTTGGCGCGCGGGTTCCTCTCGGGCGAAATCACCAGCCTTGATCAACTACCGGAGAACGACTATCGGCGCGGCAATCCGCGATTCCAAGGTGAGAACCTCGACCACAATCTTGTTTTGGTGCGAGGGGTAGAGGAACTTGCAGCAGAGAAGAGCGTGAAGCCAACGCAGCTTGCACTCGCCTGGGTACTTGCCCAGGGCGATGACATAGTCCCGATTCCGGGAACTAAGCGCATCGACTATCTCGAAGAGAACCTAGGGGCTGCTGATATCGAGCTCACTGTCGATGATCGATTGCGGCTAGACGAGCTTTTCGGGCCGGATTCCGTGGCAGGCCCTAGGTATCACGACATGTCTCACATCTACATCTGAGCGCGATCGGTCATGATTCAGGCATAGTTTCGGACGAATCGGACTCCACACCGGTCTTCAGCCGATACTGGTCGTATGACACCTGTGGGGGACACGCTTCGTGAGCGACTATCTGTTGACCACGGCGTCGGGCTTCGATGGCTGCTCGGCTTCGTCGTACCGGTAATCGCGATCGGGTTGATCCTGGCTGCGGATACCGCAGAGGGACCCAAGACGGCGTATGTCGGTGTCCTCGCCGTGGTGCCGATGTTCTCCGCGATCTTCGCTCGGCCATTGATGACCGGCATCGTGGGAATCATGGCCTGGCTGAGTGCCTTCCTCTTCGGTCATCTTGCTTCGGACGGCAACGTGACTGCTCAAACCGTGCGTCTGTTCATCATCGCCGGGGTAGTCTTCATCGCCGTACTTGCCGCGATGCTGCGCACGCGACGTGAGGCTGACCTCGTCACCGCACTCATTCGTGCCGCCGAGGCCGACAGCGTGCGAGTGCAGGCAGGTACCGACTTCCTTACCGGCTTGATGAATCGTCGTGGCCTTCTTGAGAACCTCATGAGCAAGATCTCGGCTGAGCGCACCCTCGCGATCATCGACTGCGACAACTTGAAGAAGGTCAACGACGAACTCGGCCATGTGGCCGGTGACGAGTACCTCCAGGCGATCGGTGGCCGCCTGCGCAGCAACATCTCCAAGACCGATCTCGTCGGGCGCTGGGGCGGCGATGAATTCCTTGTCGTGCTGGACCTTCCGCAAGACGAGGCTGAAGCCGTACTCACCAGGGTGCACCGCAAGGTGGGCGAACGCCCCATCTCCACTGGAGCAGGCTTGGTGCCCTCAGCTTTCTCGGTGGGGCTTACCGGCTGGCCCGCGGGGGAGTCTTTGGACCTCGCCCTGGCCCGAGCCGATAAGGCGCTGTATTCAGCGAAGGACGCCGGTCGCAATCGAGTCGTCTCGTCGGCCGCCTAATCTCACTTGGGGGACAGCCTGAACGTCATCCCCTGGTCGCGCCCCGCTTAGGCTTGCCCCATGCGCCGCACACTGATTGCCGTCTCGTCCCTCGCTCTGGTTACGGCCGGAGTATTCGTCGTGCCCTCGGTCTCCCAGGCCGTGTCGGGCACCGGTGTCTACGGCAACTGGACAGCCACGAGCGGGGTAGGCGGAACAGGTGATGTCACGTTCGCCGGCACCACCTTCCCGTCAGCGACCTTCACCTCCACTGGCGGCACGCAGTCGGTGGCCTCGAGCGCCACGCTCACTGCCACGACGCCCTTCGGTCAGGTCTACGGCACTTCAAGCGGAAAGACCTATCTCTCGGTGGGTGTGCCGAGCACTCCCGGCACCGTGACTCTCACCTTCGCCTCCGCTCCGACCGCGGGAGTGTGGGGATTCGCACTCGGTGATGTTGACGCAGAATCAGTGGCGATCACGGCACGCGATGCCGCGGGCAACGCAGTGAGCGTCGCTAACTGGTACCAGCAGTCCTTCAACTACGTCACCGGCCAAACCGACGTCCCGAACTGGAATGCAGGCACAGGCACCATCACTGGCAACGTGAACGACACCAACGGTGCGAGCGCATGGTTCAGCCCGAAGGCAGCGGTCAAGACCATCACCTTCACCTCGACCAGGCTGAGCGGAATTCCGAGCTACCAGATCTGGATCGCCACCGATAAGGCGTCAGCCGCCGCCTCGGCCGCATCAACCTCCGCTTCCCCGTCGTCAAGTGCTTCGGCCTCGCCCTCTGCCAGCGCCTCAACCTCGGCATCGCCTAGTGCCTCCCCGAGTGCCTCGGCCAGCGCGTCAGCAAGTGCGTCGGCAAGTGCCAGCGCAACCGCGTCAGCCGCGGCAATCTGCACGAGCACCGACACTGCACTGGTCAACGGCAGCTTCGAGCAGCCGACGATCCCGGCGAAGTCCTACCGCCAGATCGTTGACACCGAGGTTCCGGGCTGGAACACCACGGCCACCGACAAGAAGATCGAAATTTGGTCTGACGGTTACGGCGGAGTCAGTGCGCCGTCGGGAAGCCAGTTCGCTGAGCTCAATGCGACCCAGGATTCCGAGCTGTATCAGGAAGTCGCGACTGTGCCCGGACAGAAGCTTGTCTGGTCTCTTTACCATCGTGCGCGTGGTGCCGGTTCGGTTGGCGACACGATGTATGTCAACATCGGCGCCCCTAACGCCGCACCGAACTCCACCACCATGATCAACGATGCACTTCCCGCGGGTTGGGTACTGCACACCGGCACCTACGTAGTGCCGGCCGGTCAGACATCGACTCGTTTCGGATTCGAGTCAGGCCCGACCGCCTCCAAGAACAAGAGCATCGGCAACTTCCTCGATCACATCTTCTTCACCACGGAGTCGTGCATTACCCCGGAGGCGACCAAGCCGCCGGTGAACCCTGTGATCCCGACCCCGACTCCCACTCCGACGGTGACCCCGAAGCCGACTCAGACCATCACCCCCGACCTTCCGGAGCCGATCCCCGCTCCGATCGATGAGTCGATCGTCATCGTGCCGAGTGATCTTCCCGGCGTACCTGATGATGCTGAAGCCATCGGCGTCAAGGATCCCGAGCACGGCAAGGCAGTGATCGAGGAGGGTCAGGTCATCTACACCCCGGATCCCACGTACGACGGTCCGGTCGAGCTCGTCATCATCGTCAAGGAGCGCGATGGCACCGTTGCGGCGGTCGAAGTTCCGCTGGAGACCGGCAAGGATCAGCATGCCGTGAATCTGACCCTGCCCGATGAGCTGCACACGGGAAGCAATGTGGTGCTGGCGAAGCCGGTGCGCACTAACGCCAAGCAGACCGCGAAGGTAGTTGTCACCTGCATCCCGATCAACCGCATGAAGACGATTGGCGACATCGTCGCCTGCCGAGTCGTGCGGTCCGGTGGTGCGGTCATCGTGAAGTCGAGTTCAGCGGCGAAGGTCACCGTGACTCTTAGTGCTCCGGCGAAGGGCAAGTACCTGGCTTACCACCAGGTCGCGACCTACCGAATTCGCTAGACGCTCACCGCTCGCTCAAGATTTCGCGCTCAGGTTGACGTGCTGAGCACGTGCAGCGATGCGAGAACTCCGTCAATGTTCTCTTGAGCCAGGGGTGCAGGATCTAGCAAGGCGAGATCGTTCAATGTCTCTCTCGCGATAGAAGCAGCGCCCTCGGGATTGCCTCGTTCAATGTGCGTGATGGCTGCCGCCCAGCGCGCGAGTGACTTCCACAGCGCACGCTCTGACTCCGGGCAGCAGCGCCAGCGCAGCTCGAAGGTCTCGTGAGCATGAAAGGGCATATCGCGTTCGAGGTAGCTCATCGCCTCGCTCCAGGCAGTGGTTGAGTCGATCTGAGTTCGTTCGACAATTCCCGGGACGGAGTCCGGGGAGCCATCCTCGACCGGGCGTCCGAGTCGATCGCGTTCTCTCGTCAACGCGTGAGCGGGGGATTCGCCGGGATGAAGTCACGCAGTTGGTTGTACAGCGCCGGCACCGCTGCGCAGATATTGCCGCCGTGGTGAAGGCCGTTGTCGCGAATGAAGTCATTGGTGCGTCCGCCTGCCTCCTGCACGATGAGGAGTCCGGCCAGGCAGTCCCACGCGTTGATGTGGTGCTCGATGTAGCCGATCAACGCACCGCTGCCGACGTAACACACGCCAAGAGCACCGGATCCGTTCCGGTGATACATGCCACCGTTCTCGAGAAGACCGGACATCATCGAGATGAGATCAGCAGGTGAGGTGCGAGTGGAATAACCGACGCTCACGATTCCGTCGTTCAAGGTCTTCGCATCCCGCACGTGAATCGTCTTTCCGTTGAGCGTGGCGCCCTTGCCCTTTTGAGCGGCGAAGAACTCATTGCCGGCCGGGCTGTAGACGAGCCCGATCAGCATCTCCTCGCCGCGGATGAAGGCGATCGACACGCACCAACTGGTCATGCCCATCAAGAAGGGCTGGGTTCCGTCGATCGGATCGACTACCCAGATGCCCTCGGCGCCTTCGATACCGGTGGGGCCGGTCTCCTCGCCGAAGAAGGCATCATCGGGGAAGCGCGCCTTGATGGCGTCCTTGATCAGCACCTCGGTGTTGTAGTCAGCCTCACTGACAAAGTCCTGCGGACCTTTGCTCTTGATATCGAGCGAACCCAGTGAGTTGAAGTAGGTCATGGCGAGAGCACCGGCTTCGGCAATCAGCGTCGAGCCGAATTCGAAGCGATCATCGATGTCTTGCTGCGTCAATGCCATGGGTTCAGCCTACGGGAGGGGCAGAAGGCTCAGTCGCGCCAGAGCCAGGCCGCGCCGCGGACGCCACTGGAGTCACCATGTACGGAACGCACGATCGGAGTATGGAAGACAGGAGAGAAGGTGTACTCGCCGATCTTGGCCGGTAGGTCGTCGTAGAGCTCGTCGATATTGCTCATCCCGCCACCCATCACGAAGACGTCCGGGTCAAGGGTGTTGACGACGACTGAGAGCCCACGACCGACGCGGTCAATCCATCGTTCGTAATTGGCAACGGCTAGCGGATCTCCCTCGCGCTTGAGCTGCATGATCTCGGCAGGCTTGAGATCAGAGCCGCCATGGCGAATGAAGTCGCGAGTGAAGCTGTAGCCCGAAAGCCAGGTCTCGATGCACCCGCTCTTGCCGCAGTAGCAGGGGTCGCCCGGTAACTCATCCGCATGCGCAAGTGGCAACGGGTTGTGCCCCCAGTCACCCGCGCTGTTGTTCGGGCCGTGGTGGGCGCGACCATTGATGGCGATGCCTGCACCGGTGCCGCTTGCCATGATCACGCCGAAGACGACGGCGTAGCCAACTCCCGCTCCATCAACAGCTTCCGATGCAGCGAAGCAGTCGGCATCGTTCACCACTCGAATCGGACGATTGATCACTCGTTGCAAATCCGCTTCGACCGGCTGACCGTTGATCCAGGTGGAACTGCCGCCTTTGCCCAGTCGACTGATGGGCTCGAGTGACCCGGGGATTCCGATGCCGATCGAGCCTGTCTGCCCGGTTGTCGCCTCGGCCTCGTCGATCAACTCTCGCACTGTGCGCAGGCAGCCCTCGTAGTCACCTCGCGGAGTATCGCGTCGGATTCGGAGTAGCTCGGTGCCATCAGGCTCAAGCGCTACCACTTCAATCTTGGTGCCGCCCCAGTCAACGCCGATCAGCATTGAGTATCCCTTCGAACGCAGGTCAGTCAGTTACCAGCTGCCGCCACCGCCACCGCCACCGCCACCGCCGGAGAATCCACCGCTGAAGCCGGAGCCAGAACTACGACTCGGCTCGGTTGATGCCATGGTCATGACGTGCTGGGTGGAGTCGAT
The DNA here is from genome assembly GCA_937876275.1 of uncultured Actinomycetes bacterium. GTDB lineage: Bacteria > Actinomycetota > Actinomycetes > S36-B12 > S36-B12 > CAIKZY01. Next base: position 11,030 of record CALFIA010000195.1, read on the forward strand.
GAAGTTCTGCATCGCCCAAGCCGAGCCGAAGTAGAAGCCGGCGGAATTGAGTTGTTCGACCGTGACCTCGGGGAATGCCTGGGTCCACGACTCGGAGAGGCCAAAGATCACTGCATAGGGCAGCATCGTGGCGAAGATAGCGAAGGGCTGGAGACCGCTGCGCTGGGCGAACTCTCGTCGAGCCTCGGCCGCATCGGTATCGAGTAGCTTCTTGAATCCGCGTGCTCGACTCTGAAAACTTGCGGACTCCTCTGATTCCTTGGCCGGAACAAGACGCATGGAGATCAGGCACGATGCCAGGAAAAGAACTCCAGGGATGAGGGTGAGGACTCCGGCTCCGCTGGGCAGGAAGATCCGGAACACGAAACTCAGGATCAGTCCGAGGAAGCCAATACCGAGAAGGCCCAGGCGAAATCCGTTATTGCGCGTCTGTGTGCGTCGTTTCGTCGACTCGGCCTCACTGACGAGCACGGTGGAGGTATTCGCCAAGGTCGAGGCGAGGGCTGCGTCATATCCGGCCAGAGTCTTGGAATCTCCGCCTCCGAGCAAGCCGCCAAGAAACGCGTCTTCCCAGGGCGCGAGAGCATCGGTGGCTCCCGCCTTTCGAGTGATGGTGATGGAGTCCTTGTGCAGAAGGCCGCCGTCTTCAGCCGACAAGGTGAGATGGCCGCGGGCAGTGAGATCAAGAAGCGTGGCGACGGCGCCACGGGCATCAACCTTGCCGTCGAGCGCTGCTTGAAGTTGGGCCGGGCGCACGGAATCCGGTGGCTCGAACTGGACAGGGGCCCCCTCGAGCGCCTTGCCACCGAGGGAGCGACGCTTGCTTCGGACGAATGCAATAGGGGCAATGAAGGCAATGAGTGCAACGAGGAGGCTGATGATCCATGCAAAGCCCGGAATCACATAGGGCACTTCAATTGTGGGCTGCGGGATAGATGTGAATGCAGACGCCGGATACGCAGCCACGATGGTGAGGGACTCGTGCTCGGCCAGGGCGACCGGTTCGGTGATCAGGTTGCCCGCGACATCAGCAATCGTGCATTCGTTGGTGCTGCCGGCAGGCCCGTAGTAACAGGCTGATGCCACTGCCGCCGCAGGTCCGTGAACGCTCGTCACAGCGGAGGAGATGGGCACTCCCCACCCGTCACCGATGGCATCCCAATACAGCTCGACGTCACCTGCGGTCAGGCTGCTATTCGCTGCGGCCTCATCGGCGGTCAGGGGTCGCACGGCACCGGTCACCGAATAGGCGATGGTGTACGTGACCGTGCCACTCACGTTCGCATTGGGGTCACCGATACGCACGCTCAGGTAGTCGCCGTTATCCGTGGCAGTGAAGGGCACGGAGGAACCGTTCGCCGTGACTGTCGAGATTTTGATTCCATATACCTGCGTGTTCCCGTCGCTGAGAGCGTCCCTGAGCACCAGATCGCGTTGAATGCCGTGTCGATCCGGCTGGCCGTCGAAGTCATACGCAATTTTCTCGGTGACATTCAGTACAGCTTCGGGGCTTAGGTCGAAGGCGACGACGTAGTTGCCGATGCTTTCCGCGGCGGAAGCCGCAGGAGCTGCGACACCCACGAGAAGTGCGATGGCGGCTACCGCGAGGCCGAGGGTTCGGCGACGGAAATTCAGCATCGTTCCTCCTGGAGCGCTTCGATGCGTGTCATCGATTCGGCACTTGGAACGCTAGCAGTACAGCTGAAGAGAGCGGTGACGCTTCAGGGCGTAGGAGTCCTGGGTGCGTGACCAGGCGGTCACATGCCCACGCTGGACATGTTCTCCAGTTCGACGCCCTTGGTCTCCTTGAGCTTTCGAAGGACGAAGGGGATGGAGAGTAAGGCGAAGATCGTGAAGATCGAATACGCGAGGCCCAGACCTCGATCTGCGAGCCACGGGAACGACATCGTGATGATGAAGTTCGCCACCCAGTTCGCCGCCGCAGCCAGCGCGAGAGCGGCAGCCCGGATTCGATTCGAGAACATCTCGCCGAGCAGTACCCAGAGCACCGGCCCCCAGGTTGCCGCGAAGAACGCGACGTAGAGATTGAAGGCGATGACAGCGACGAGTCCGGTGCCGCGGCTGAGCACCGGATCCCCGACGGAATCCAAGGGCGCCGTGGCAAAGACATACGTGAGTACGGCCAAGGTGATGGTCATGCCGATGGATCCCACGAGGAGCAACGGCTTGCGCCCCACGCGGTCGATCAGGGCGATGGCGACGAACGTGAAGAGCACGTTGATGCCGGTCGTGATGAGTGAGGTGCCGAAGGCCTGATCCTCACTGAAGCCCACCGACTGCCAGATCTGGTTCGAGTAGTAGAAGACGGCGTTGATGCCGACGAACTGCTGAAGGGCGGCGAGAATGATCGCGACCCAGACAATCGGCTGAAGCCCGAATCGGTTGCCGCGAAGGTCCTTCAGGCTCGATTTCGCATGCCCCGCCATGCTGGCCTTGATCTCGGCCACGCGTTCTGTGATCCGATCGACATAGACCTGACCCAGTACTTCGGCCGCTTCCGCATCGCGGCCGACTTCGATCAGGTAACGCGGAGACTCGGGCAGTCGCCACGCGAGGATCCCGTAGATCGCCGCCGGGATCACCATGGTGAGGAACATCCATTTCCATGCCTCGAGGCCCAGCAGCCAGGGATTGAGCGAGTTTCCGCCGGCGGCATTGAGGATCAGGAAGTTGGTCAGCCCGGTCGCGAAGATTCCCAGGACGATCGCAAGTTGCTGAAGTGATCCCATGCGGCCGCGCAGCTGGGCCGGGGCGACCTCGGCGATGTACATCGGTGCCATCACGCTGGCTACGCCGATGCCTGCGCCGCCAATGAATCGCCACAGGCACAGGTCCCACACGCCGATCGGAAATGCCTGCCCGAAGGCCGCGACGAAGAACAGCGCTGCTGCCATCACCATTACTCGGCGTCGTCCGAAGCGATCTGCGAGCAAGCCCGAGAACCATGCGCCGAGCGCCGAGCCGATGAGTGCGATCGCGACGACGAAGCCGAGCGTGAACTCGCTCAGGCCAAAGGTGGTGCGGATAGCCGAAGTCGCACCGTTGACGACTGCGGAGTCGAAGCCGAAGAGGAATCCACCGAGAGCAGCGGTGCCGGCCAGCATGACGACTCGACCGGTGCGGTACGAGTCGTGACGCGCGTCGGATGTCAGTGGTGCGCCTGCATGAGCCATGTGGACCTACCTCTCGTGCAGTTCACCTCGTCTGCCTATTCGTGCATGAACGAGACTCAATGAGTGATGGTGTTACGCAGCCTTATCTGCGGGCTTCCAGTACGGCTGCTTGAAGACGTATCCGACAGCTTCTCCGAAGGAATTCGCCTGCCGGATATTGCTGCCGATATGACCGAACTCGAGAAAGAGAACCTTGACAGGGTTGTACGTGCCGATGGACACAGTGAGGCCGTATTTCGGCGGATCGTTGGGGTCAACATCGGCGTACGTGCCGAAGAGTCGATCCCAGAGGATCGTGATGCCACCGAAGTTCTTGTCGATGTAGATCTTCTGGAAAGCGTGATGCACGCGATGGTGCTCGGGCGAATTGAAGATGAATTCGTACCAGCGCGGCAGTGTTCCCATCCAGGTCTGGTGCACCGGCAACTGCCACAGCAGCACGATTGCGTAAGCGCCGAGTGCGTAGAACGGGTTGAGTCCGAGCAGGCACATCGTCGACATCATGAACAAGTCCCAGGCTTCATCAAGGAACGAGATGCGAGTCGCCGTCGTGGGGTTGTAATGCTCGCTTGAGTGATGGACGGAGTGGGATGCCCAGAACAGCTCGATGCGGTGACCGCCGCGGTGCGCCCAGTAGTAGAGGAAATCGGCGCACACGAGTGCGATGGCCAAGGTGATGGCAATCGCGTAGGGGTTCTTGAGATTTCCATCGAAGAGATCAGCGATCCGCTGCTGAAGGTGAAGTGGAGTGAGCTTCGAGAGGAAGGTCATCCAGATGAAGATCAGCGGAACCATGATGATGTTGTTCATCACGCCGGTGATGAGCTGAACGATGAGCGAGGTCGTGGCGTCCTGCAACACGTCGTTCTTGACCTTGGCCCGCTTGATGAGACGACGCCAGAGCTCGATGAGAAGAAGTGCAACTACGCCGACACCGAAAATGACGGACGACGCATGATCGGCACTCAAGGTCACGAGCAGGAAAATGACGAATGCGACAGGCAGGATCACCAGGGCGATGACGCGAGGGGCAGTGCTGAGCAATTTCGGATTGCCTGCGGGGTCGTACTGCGCTCTATTCCTGGACGTGACCATGGCTCCTCATCGAGTCCGAATTGATAGCCACACCATAGGGGAATTCCCCATGTGGTCGAGCACTAAGAACGCTGGAATCGGTGGAGGCCCCAGCTGTTAAGGGAAACCCCTAAACCTCAGCTCTGCATTGCCGAGAGGCTCTTCCGAGGAACCGCCTGAAGCCTCGCGTGGGTAAAGGTCCTGGTTTAGGGTGGCGAGAATTCGGACTAGAGGGAGATGCTCGTGGTCAGACGTCCCGTGGTCGCACTTTCCGTGCGAATCGCCGCATTGGGCTTAGCCGCCGTCGGTATCGTGGCCACCTCCATCGCTGTGACAACGCCAGCGGTTTCTGCGGCTCAGAACGCCTGCCCCACGGGCATGTTTCCGGATCTCAGCGGAGTCGCCGGGCCTGGTGGTGGTTATGCAATGCCGAAGGTCACAGTGACGTGCGCCGGTAGCACCATGACTGTCACGTCGAATGGCATGCCCGGTTACACCTTCGTGGCGAAGACCCCGAACGGGCTCAAGGAGCAGAAGTACACCTGGGCAGTGCCGTTAAAGCCGGTGAAGAAGTCCAAGGCAACGTCGGTCGAGACTCGGATGGGCACATTGGGCTTCACCGTCACCGGTATCCCGATCTACGGACCAATGGAGGGTCCGGTGCCTGCGGATTCGGCCTTCGGTGATCCGGTCTACAACGGACTCCTCGACTCGTGTGGCGGTCACACCGGCTACAACAGCGACTACCACGACCACACCTTGATCACTACCTCCGAATGCAATCTGGCGAAGCGTCGCGTTCTTGGTTACGCGATTGATGGATTCCCGATCTACAACGAGTACGGCTGTGTCAATAAGTCATGCACGAAGACCGTGAAGGTCACAAGCGGCTACGTCAAGACCGGTAACCCCAAGACGAACTCCTGGAAGGCGTACACCTACCTTGCCTCCGGGAAAGCCGGCCAGCTCGACGCCTGCAATGGCCGTATCGAGCCGGATGGCACCTATGGCTACCACGCGACAAGCACGTTCCCTTATGTCATCGGTTGTTTCTCGGGTACTCCCACGACTCAGTCGGGTGAGGCCGCAGCTCCTATGCCGCCGATGGGTGGTGGGCAGCAGCCTCCACCGCGGGCCTGAGCATCAGACGCGTTACGTGACCTTGAGCATGACGTAACGCGAGGTGCCGTTGGCGAGTCGGAGCTCGACGGGGTAGGCGGCCGTGTGAAATAGCGGAGAAGAAGGAACTCGACTCTCTATTGTGAGCACGTGAGGTGCGCGCGATGACCATGGTCCTTGGCGCATTGCTCGCGTTCAGTGCCAGCATCTTCATTGCGGCTTTCGATTTCGTCTCGGGCCTCCTCACCCGCCGCTACTCGCCGTTCATGGTGATTGGCGTGACGGGGCTTATCTCCGCGGTGATCGTGGGCACAATCATCGTCAGCCGTGGTGAGCCACTGCTCGCCATGGGTTCGATTGCGGCGGGCATCTTGGCCGGAGTCGCCACTCTTGCCGCCCAGGCGATGTACCTGCTTGCACTCTCGCGTGGAGTGATCGGCGTCGTCGGAGGAATCTCGACTGCGTTCGTGTTGGTGCCCTTGGCCTACGCGATCGTTACCGGTGATCCGCCTTCCATCGTGGGCTTCCTCGCCATCGCGATGATCGCGGTGGGCATCTTCTTTCTGACGCGTCCTGACCCGGAGCTGTGTCCGAATGGTTCGCCGCGACGAACCCCGAAGTCAGTGGTGTGGCTGGCTATTGGAGCGGCACTCCTCACAGGTACGTCGATCCTGTTCATTGATAACGGCTCAATGGCCGATCCCAACTCGACAATCTTTCTGACCTACGCCGTTACCCCTATCGCCCTTGGTATCGCCTTCGTCCTCAGAAAGCGAACGGCCGAGGAAGTGACCGCCCCCTTGCGCATCCCGGTAGTGCTGCTTGCCGTCCTGGGAGCGGCACTTTTCGCGGTGCTCGGAGATCTGTGCCTCGCTTGGTCGACAACTCTGACGGATGTGGCAATTTCTGCAGTTCTCACCGGCTTGGACCCGTTAGTGCTGGCCATTTTCGCCCTCGTCTTCCTTAAGCAGAAGTTGAGCGGCGTCCAAGTGCTTGGTCTCGCCTTGACGTTGATCGGCGGGATCGCGGCGACGATTGGCTGACCGTCGGATGAGAGGCAGCGGCTTCCGTTCGTCATCTATCATCTGGAGCCATGCGAACTGCTCAACTCCTCAGAGTCTGCATCACGGTCACAACCTCAGCCTTGGTCTTCCTTGGCGGAAATTCCGCTGCACACGCCGCCGAACCGAATCTCCTTGTGAGCGAGACAAACAGTGCCAGCGGCAATGTAATCCTCGTCTACGAGATCTCGGCAGACGGTGCTGCGCGCTTAAGCCAGCGAGTGGCGACTGGTCAGCGGGGCACCGGTGACTACATGCATACAGCCAACGCTGTGCACTCGCTGACGCCGACACGAGTTCTGGCAGTCAACGCAGGTGCGAACACGATCAGCGTGCTGGACCGAACCGGCGCAACCATGACTCAGATTTCAGTCTTCCCTGTTCAGGGAAACGTGCCCACGAGTATTGCCACATACCGCGACCGCGCGTACGTGCTCTCCACCGGAATGCCAGTCGTCGGTGATGGAGAGACATCACGTCGTATCGCATCGCCGATGATCGAGGGCTTCACTATTGCAGCTGACGGAACAGCGACCTCATTCACCAAGATCTCGCTCGCCGGGGGCTGCAGCGCATACCCCTGCAAATCCTCGGTAATTCTCGGCGGAATTGTGATCTCCCCGGATGGCACGAGCCTTCTTCTCTCTGAGTCCTCAATGAATCGGGTGCGCACCTTCTCACTCGACGCATCCGGAGCGATCGGTGCATCGACAACGACGCGTACCCAAATCACTGGGCCTTACGGAGCCGCATGGGCGAGTACCGGGGCAGTGGCGATCTCCGGACACACCGTTCCGAAGATCTCGGGAGCCATTGCCAGCGGAGTCGTTCGTGAAGGAAAGTTCCTGACCTCCGATCCGGGTCTTACCTTGCAGAACAGCAACACTTGTTGGCTTGCGGTTTCGCCAGCCGGCACCCGCCTGTTCACGATGGACGCGGGTACGGAAATCCGAGGGAAGAACATGGGTGTCACCACACTTCGCATGTCCGCGAGCGGGAAACTTCGCGTACTCGGACGCACCCTCGTGCCGTGGAGTGCGACTGACTTTCCAGGCGATGCGATAGTGGCGTCAGACGGAAAGCATCTGTACGCGAAGGCCCTGAGCGGCGTGTACGTGTTCGACATTGATGGGCGCGGAATCGCGCACTACGCCCCGGGCAAGAGCCAGTTCCCTGATCCGATGAAGCTCGGCCCGACAGGTCTGGCCTTCGTCGCGGGAACCTGATCTCGCCTTGTATCCATCCGGAACAGCTCCATGGGTGTGGCTTCATGTCGCCTCGGGCTCCCTCGCCCTCGCCTTCGGGCTCGCTGCCATGCTGCTGCGCAAGGGCTCACCTCGTCATGTGCTTGCGGGTCGCCTGTATCTCTTCGCAGTGGCGATTGTCCTGATCAGCACCGTGCCGATTCTTCCCCTGGTGGCGGAGCATCAGGAGGCCTGGGTCGCCGAGTACCTGATTTCCATCGATCTGCTCGTCGCGTACCTCGCCTTTAGCGGAGCTCGACGACCAAAGGCACGGAAGAAGACCTGGCCTGATGTCGTCATCGCGTGCGCAGGGGCACTCATCGGTATCGGTTTCCTCTTCGAATCGGTGCAGGACGCACGTTTGATGCGGATGCTGATGGACGCCCTGGATGCACCGATCAATCTCGACACCGCGACCGCCTCCTTCTTTCTCGCAGTGTTCGGAATCGGAATCCTGCTGATGGTGTGGGAAGACATCTACCTGATGCGATCTCCCGAACTGCCGCGCGGGAGATATCTCTCCACTCACCTGGGCCGGATGGCCGGCAGTTACCTGGGTCTTGTCACGGCAGTCGTAGTGGTGAACTTGTCTAAGCCGCTGACTGAGCTAGGTGCCCCGCAATGGATTCTGTGGCTAACGCCAGCGTTGATCGGCACAGTGATCATTACCGTCAACGTGCGACGCGTCGGGCGACTCACCACATTTCCGTAGTCTTGACCTGGCTTCGGGTGAGCGCCGGAAAACGTATGCTCGAGGTATGACCCGTTCAGCAATTACTCGTCTCGTTGTCAGCGTTGCGGCTGCCTTCGCTCTCGTATTCGTCGGTACTTCGGCAGCTCCCGTCGCGGTGGCGGCACCGAATAGCGCCAACGAATGGGGCTGGGATCAGCTTCACCTGAAGACTCTCAATACAGCGCAGAAAGCAGTTCTGCTCGATGCGCTCATCTCAGCCGAACCGGCAGCCAAGACAGATGCGAGGCGTCAGGCCCTGGCCCTTCTGGTGACCTCAGGCGCTGTGACACCCAGCCAGGCGGATTTGCTTGCGGCAGTTAATACACAATCGGCGATCAATGCTCTGATCGCAAAAGGTGACTTCACCAAGCAACGTGGTGCAGCAGTCAGCCAGGTGATCAAGGGCTACTCGCGCACGCAGGCGCGCTATTCAGCAGCGAAGTTCGCGCTGGAGCTGCTCACTTCCACGGGAGTGCTCAATCACACGCAGGCTGAAGAGGTGCGTGCGCAGCTAGTCAACATCCAATAGGAGTTGCCGATCTAGGCCTGGTCGCCCAACAGTGGCTTAAGTGGTCCAGCCCCGGTGTGAGCGGTAGTTGGAGTTCTCAATCGTGGAATAAACCAGATCAGCGGGATCACGAGCACCGAGGCGCCAATGAGGATAAAGGCAGGAACCCAGAGGCTCTCCGTGGCAGCGACTGCCGATTCCTCGATTGCCGGGGTCAGGCTGCCGATGATGGCGCCGATGCTGTAGCCGACTCCCATAGCCGTGTAGCGCACCGAGGTTGGAACGAGCACGGTCATCTCCGTGGTTGCGGATGAATCGAGAATCGTCTGCAAGATGCCGAGGATGGAGATCGCTACGACGATGCCGACGATGTTCCCCATGCCGAGCATCGCGACGGCCGGCACCGTGAGCGCGATGTAGAGAATCGCAGCCGTGAGCATCATCGGCCGATATCCAAAGTGATCGGAAAGCCGCGCGATGGGAATGATCGCCACTACGTAGATGGCCGAAGCCACCACGGCGCCCAGCTGTGACACCGCCATCGAAGTACCGACCATGGTCTCCAGATATGTCGGTAGCCACGTGACGAGGGTGTAGATGGTGATGCCGCTCCAGCTCGTGAGCGCAACGATCGCGAGGAATTGCTTGGGGTAGTGCTGCAGCACCTGGGTCAGGGGCCGGCCGATCTCACCGGTGGTGCGTGCTTCTTCGAAGCTCGTGGTCTCCTTGAGTTGGCGCTGCATTGTCACGGCCACCAGGCAGAACACGAAGCCCAGCGCGAAGGGAATGCGCCATCCGCCTGCCTCAACATTCGCAGCACCGATAGTGAGCGTGGTCAGAAGGACTACGAGACTTGCGGCGAGAACGCCGCCTGTCGCGGTGGCGAGACCCAATGACACAGAACGGGCACGGTGGGTGTCTTCGGAAGTCTCACTCAACGTGGTCAGTGCACCAGTGAACTCGCCGCCTACTGAGAAGCCCTGCAAGAGGCGCATGAGAATGAGAAGTAGCGGTGCAAGAATTCCAATGCGCTCGTACGTGGGCAGAATCGTGATGACGAGCAGAGGTATGAGCATCAAGGTGGTGGCAAGCAACAGGGCGAAGCGGCGACCGCGGGTGTCACCGATGCGTCCGATCACCAAGCCGCCCAGCGGGCGAGCGAAATAGCCGATGGCGAAAGTGGCGAATGTGAGGATGAGCCCGAGCTGCGCATCATTAACCGGAAAAAATGCCTTCTGCAACGTTGTAGCCAGTAGTGCGTAGACGATGAAGTCATACCACTCAATCAGCACGCCGCTTGAAGTGATCAACCGATCACGCCGCTTTGTGTTGCTCAATTACTCTCTCCTGGTGCGCTTAAATCTCGTCGATTCCCCGGTTAGGTGCGTGGTCTGGCGATCTGACCAGTGCAGGCTATTCCAATGAATCAAGGTTGCTGCGTGACGCCTTCCTTCGTTGGCTGGAGGCCCTGAGAATCTGAAGTTCTTCCCGCTTTGTTCAGGCATCTGAGCCCTGCCGCGTCATCGGGAGGTTCCCCGGAGCCCCTAAAATCCTCGCGTGAACGCATTGGAGTGGTTGGCGGGCTTGCCCTGGTTCGTCGTGCTCCTGATCTTCCTGGCCGCGTGCCTCGTGACTTTCGAGATTGCTAGTTCAGCGACGAAGCACCACGACCCCAATGACCGCACCAACGACAACATGGGCCGAGCCGCACTGGCACTGCTTAGTGGCGCTCTGATCTTCACAGGTGCTTTCACGATCATTACTTCGTGGACCGAGGCAGATCAGATGCGTGGAGCCGCTCAGAGCGAGGTCGTCAAAGCTCGGGCGCTCCTTCGCGAGATTGAACTTCTTGTTCCTGCCGACGACACAGTCGCTCAGGCCGTTAACGAGTACTCGAAGGCAGTGTTGAAAGGCGAGACCGGTAGTAATGGAACTCTTGAGACGAGCAAGGAGGCCAACGATGCCTTTGTCTCGCTCGAGAAAACCACGCTCGATCTGGTTCAGAAGTCGCAGATGGAGTCATACCGCGCCCAAGCGGTATCCGATTCCCTCACCGATCTGAAGGGTGCACGGGGGGATCGAGTGGGAGATCTCGCCAGCAAGATAACGCTGCCCCTCGTCGGGCTCCTGCTCATCATGGCGATTATCAACCTGGTCGGCATTGGCTTGTTTCCGAGCGGAACTTCGCGTGGGCTAAAGCGAGCGTTCGGCCTCGTGGTGTCGGTTGCGATTTCGTGCATCCTCACCACTGTCGTAGTCCTCCAGTCAGTTCCGTTCATTCAGCCGAGCCTCGCGAAACCGTTTGCCAGCCTCATTTCAGAAATCGACAATCGTTAATCAGGAGAAGTCATGCGCCGGAGCATCCGCACAATACTCGTCACGAC